>NZ_JAKUEH010000023.1:0-50761 GCF_022662815.1 Bacillus cereus group sp. BfR-BA-01492 | reverse complement strand
TTCGAAGTTTTTACTAGAAGTAGAGACATATGTGTGTGATGGGATAACTGTTGTATTTGGTTTAGAAGATGTTGGTGGTTATGGAAGAGCATTAGCGAAATATTTAGTAGACCATGAACGAGTTGTGAAAGAAGTAAATCCAGCTTTATCATTTTTAGAACGAAAAAGCCAAGTGATGATACAAAAAAATGATAGTTGAGATGCAGAATGTGTAGCACGCATATTGGTAAACAAATTTAATCAATTGCCAGATGTAAAGCCAAACGATTTATTTTGGTCGATACAACAACTAGTATCAAGAAGGAATGCATTAGTAAAAGCACAAAGTGCGTTAAAGAATCAACTACATATTCAATTAAACCATCATTATCCAAGCTATAAAAAGTTTTTCTCAGAGTTAGATGGGAAAACAGCATTAGCGTTTTGGCAGCAATATCCGTCACCCTCTTGTTTAGAGGGGGCGAATATAAAGCAATTAACAGCTTTTTTATTAGATGTTAGCAACAATACATGTTCAGTAAAGAAAGCAAGCGACATATTAAAACTTGTAAAAGAAGATGGACATACAATGAAGGAATATCAAGAAACACGAAACTTTTTAGTAAGAAGTATTGTACGGGAGATTGAGTTTAAAAAGACAGAAATGAAATACATCGAGAGAGAATTAAAACAGCTAGTAAAACTACTAGATTATCAATTAGAAACGATGCCGGGAATAGAACTTGTGACGGCATCAGCATTAATTGCAGAAATTGGAGATGTAAGAAGATTTTTAAATGCGAACAAATTAGCAAGATTTGCGGGGATTGCGCCTGTTTACTTTGGTTCTGGTGGGAAAGGTAAGACACATAAAAGCAAACAAGGAAACAGGGCGCTACACGCTTTATTTTATAATTTAGCAGTACAGCAAGTGCAAGTAGCAAAAGGCAGTAAGATGCCAAGAAATCCAGTGTTTCATGCGTACTATCAAAAGAAGCTTAAAGAAGGAAAAACAAAAGGACAAGCATTGGTATGTATTATGAGAAGGCTTGTAAACATTGTATATGGCATGATGAAATATAAAACGGCATATGAATTGCCGATAGTAGAAGAAAAAGAAGTAGTTTAATAAGGTTTACATGGTTTGCTTTTTTATTGTGAGGGTTTAAGATTACAACATAGGGTACGGGTAATTCCAGTAAGATAGTCAATGAGGCTAATTTAAATAATATAGATGAATTTATAAATGGGACTAAGAAATTTGATGATGTTATTAATGATTATGTAAAGTTGTACAGTGAAAAAATTATATCAAATAAAACGTGGTCATGGAATAAGTCACTTCACGGTGGAGCTAATTTAACGGCTCGTCAAAAAAGAATGATTAAGGAAAAAGCAGTTGCAGATGGTTTGGTTCCTGATGTGAAGGTTATTAAAGCTGATGGAATGAGATACGGATTTGCCGATTTTAAGAGTGCTGGGCTTGTTGTAGAGACAAAGCAACTTCCAGAAAGGCTATGGTTAATGTCAGACGAAGAGCAATTTAAATGGCTCGATAATGCAATAGGTGGACGACCGGAAGGTATGACATGGCATCATACTGAAGTACCGGGTAAAATGGAGTTGGTTCCTTTTGGAATACACAATATTACGATTCACAATGGTGGAAGGTCGGCCGGAATGTGGGCCGATGCTCCTAGATAGTAAACTAAAGAAAGAGGTAAAAACATGAAAATAAAACAGGATACTATTGTAAAACCATTACCTTCAGAAGAGTTAATAAAAAAACATGAAAATTTTTGGAGATTAAAACTACCAGGTTCATTTTTAGATTTTATTAAAGTGTATAATGGTGCAGAAGTTGAAGAAGCTACATTTGTATGTGATAATCGTAGTTATGCGATAGAAAGGTTTTTATGTATGCTGGATGACATTGAAAATAACCCTAAAGGGATCTATGATATTGATGTTGTATTTTCACAGATAGAGGAAAGATTAACTGATAATGAAGATTTATTAGGTGCAGAGGTATTACCAATAGCTAGTATATTTGCAGGGGATTTTGTATGCTTGGATTTTAGAGAAAATAAAGAGAATCCATCGGTGTGTGTATGGTCTCATGAAGAGTCAGGAGAGTTTGAACCAGTGTTTTATAAAATAGTAGATAACTTTACTGAGTTTTTAGAGGTACTACAATAAAACTTGGTACAATGACTTTGTAAGTAATATAACAAGACTTAATATTTGGTATTAAAGTTAAAGACATATAAGAAAAAGAATGAATAAGCTGTTAAAAAGTAAGTACTCCATGATGGTTGTACCATCATGGAGTACTGTGTGCAATGATAGAATAGAAAATAAAGTACGAGCTTAGGCGAGATGACATTTTAATGGGTGATGAATATAAACACATGGAATGTATATTAAACTAACGAACTCGTACAAACTCGTAAGTTTTAATATAGTATTTGTCATGATGTACAAAAGGTGTCATACTGTTACTACAAAACTTACAAATTTACTGCTACTTAAAAACATATGAACTTAAAGCACTTGATTGTCTCCGAAAGGCAACGAGTGCTTTTTATGTTTTAGGATCAAAACATAAAAAAGTATGATTATTTTCAAAGTGCACGAAACGAGTTTTCATCCAAATATATAATCATTCTAAGATAGAAAAAATTTCATACTCGACCGTATGTATTTCTCTACTATCCAAAAAACAAGCAGGAAACAATATACAGTTTAGATATGGAAGATATGGAAGGGATTGACGAAGACGAGACTGATCGTCAATGAAATGGTGTCGGATACATCGGTCGTTATGAAGGATAGCTAGGATAAGCTATTTATAAATGGAAGAAGAGCGTTTTGCTTGTCTTTCTTCCTAAAAGAAAAGACACCCGCAGGTGCCTTTTCTTTTAGTAGAATGATCGCTTATTTTTTAGCTTCAAAAAAATAAACAAAAGGTTTTTCTTTATTTTTTTCTTTCACTATAACAGCTTCATCTTGTTGTTCGGATTTTATTGTAACTTGAATTTTAGCATCTTTAGGTAACTTTTCTAACATACTTTCAGAGACGACTTGTGTATAAGCGAGTAATTCTGATTTACCATTAAATTTGATTACAGTATCTAAAGTGAGTGTATCTAATTTCTCATTATTATAAGTTACAACAGCTTTAACAGGATAATAATCTTTTTTATAGAATTCACTTATGGCATCGTTAAATTCATCTAATTTTTTCTTATCGGTATCATGTGCTTTTTGAAACTCATCAGAAGGATAAATAAACTTTTGTTCGTGCATACTAGTCCATTGTGATATATTTTTTTCATTTTGTTGTACGGTTGTACTAGAAATAAACACACCTGGTTTTATAGATGTGATTGGTTCTTGTTTGAATACAGCAAATGTGATAGGAACATTTTTGAAATTTTTATTGCTATGAATAAGCTGTAAAACATGATTTGACATTTCGGTTGCTTTTGTCATAGCCTCTTCATTTGAATGATCAGCAGTCATAGCTAAACCTATTATGATGCCTGCTAAACTTAATTCTCCTGCATCTTTTCTTGTAAAATAATCATGCTCTATAATGTTAGATACGTATGGAACTTCTTGCTTTTTAAGTAATTCATGTATCTTTTTTTGAGAAATAAATTCCCCTCTTTGTAGATAATGCGTTTCTCTATCGAATTGTTTCGATGCAATATGAAATAAGCCTTCTTCAAAGGCAGTTACATCTAATTTGGAATTCGTAGCTTGATTGATTTCTCCGCCTAAAATCTGTTCATTCAAAGGAATGACAGTTTTGAAGTAATTGTCAGAAACATTATACTTTGGAATGATCTTTTTTTCTTGGTGCTTTTCAGTTACTACCTCTTCTTTTTTTGTACTTATACTACAACCGCCTATTGATAAGCTCAAAGAGACTAATAGTATTGGTAAAAATTTTTTCTGCATATTTTATAACCACCTTCAAAATGTAACGCTTTCTATATTATAAACTAAAATCTTAATGAAAGGATTAGAAAAAACAAATATTATTTCGTAAAGCTGATGCGAATATTTGGGCTTGTGAAAGTTGTATGAATGAAGTAGTAAGAATCATGTCACCATTTTAAAATGACATAGAGAAGGGAGGGGATACACGAAGTATATAAAAGCATCGTAACAAAATCGTTAGAGTTAAATGTATAGCAACTTGGAATGACGAAAACGATCTGCATAAGTAAGGAGAAAGAAAAAACCCTGTAAAGGGAACAGGGTTTTTACAAAGATTTTTCAGTTAAGGGAACATATGACCTTGCAACGATACTATATCATGTGTCAGTATTATAGACTTGTAGATGTTTTGACAATTTTGAGAACAAAAAGAATCGTTGCGGGGTTTATTTGTTTTTATAGTTCTAGAAAGTTGGAATTAAGACCAAATCCAGCGGTCACTCTGTACATTTGATGTTTTCGTTTCAGTTATTTTTTCCATATTTACTTCGTCCGTTTCAAACTGATCACTTCTGAACCATTGCATGATGTTTTTTACTTTTACTGTATCGCCAATGTTAAATTTATTATTCGATGTTAAGGCAACATGTACTGTCAGAGGGTTTCCTTCCTTATTTGGGTATGTAACTACTACAAAATCTTGTGATTCATTTGTATCATAAGGGAGGTTATATTGTTTTGTAATTGTACCAATTACATATGTTGGTGTGCCTTGTTGATTGTAATGAATTCCCGGCGTGAATGAATCATCTTCGTTCACTTTTTCTACTACATTTGCTCTCATATATGTAGCCATATTTCTCCATAGTGTACCAGTTGCTTTTACTGTATCACCTACTTTAAATGTATGAGTCGGGTTGTCCAGTATAATTTGCATCATATGGTCCATATGGTCATTATATTCTTTAGATTGAATATAAATTGCACCATCTACCACTTCGACAATACGCCCTTGAATTGTATCTAATTCAACAGAAGCTGCACTAGCTTTTGGAATTTCTAAACTTGATACATTTACACCTGCAAGTGTTGTAAGTCCTAACGCACTAGCTAAAATCACTTTTTTAATATTCATTTTATAACCTCTCTATTCGTGTTGTATTTGAAGGTTGTTATGTATTTTCATCAACCTGTAATCATTATAGTTACAACTAAGAAAAATATCAACTATATTTTTCATGTATTTTTACATATCACTAAATTCTAAAATTGAAATAAACTGTTGCAAAAGAGAGGATGCAGTTCCTTTTCATGATTCATTGTACTTTGTTTAAATTTGAAAGATGTAAAGAGGACTATTTTTTAGGATAACAGCGTGTCTATAAGGTCTTTTTAGTACGATTTTGAGTAAATATCCTATATGTTTTTACTCAAAATAATTTTAATAAAAAATAAGCAAGTTTTGTAATTTGTTACATATATTTTAGTGAAAGGCCTTTCACCATTTTATCACCTAGGGGGCAATCATAATGAAATTTTTGTCTTACCTTACAGCGGTTTTGGTGATTTTAGGCGGTTTGAATTGGTTAGGTGTGGCATTGGATTATAATGTAATTGAGAATTGGTTTGGGTCTATGCCAGCCCTTGTTGATACGATTTATTGGTTATTTGGTCTTTCCGCTCTTTATCAAATTTATGATCGGTTCTTTACGAATAGTTAGCAATTTTTATATAACTAGAGTGTTAGGTAGAAGGAATGGCCTAACACTCTTTTTTGTATGTTTATGAAATCGTCCGCATCTGCAAACGATTCCAATGCGTCTTAAGTTGTAATGAAGCGAAATGAATTGACTGAATATTCTATATAGGTTATAATTCAGGAAATTTTAATAATATAGAATGTAAGAAAGTAGGAGGTCATCTAGGTGATGAAGCGGGGGTATAATTTTTCAGCAGGGCCATCAGTGCTCCCTTTGCCAGTGTTAGAAAAAGTGCAAGCGGAGCTTTTAAATTATAATGGGACAGGTATGTCTATAATGGAAATAAGTCACCGATCTTCATATTTTCAAGAGATTCTCGAAGAAACAAGTAGTCTGCTTCGAGAATTAATGCATATTCCAGATTCATATGATGTTTTATTTTTACAAGGGGGAGCATCTTTGCAATTTTCAATGGTTCCACTGAATGTAATGAATGAACATAAAAAAGCCGGATATGTACTAACAGGAACATGGGCTAAAAAAGCATTGCAAGAGGCGAAAAAAGTCGGAGAAGCTGTTGTTGTCGCTTCTTCTGAGGAAGATAAATTTACGACAATTCCTTATATCAGTGCTGCCATGATTCCTTCAAACTTAGACTACATACATATTACAACGAATAATACAATCGAAGGAACAAAGTATGTAGAAATACCACAAGTTGCAACCATTCCGCTTGTTGCTGATATGTCTTCTAATATTTTATCGGAAGAATATGATGTGAATCAGTTCGGGGTAATTTACGCAGGAGCGCAAAAAAATCTAGGCCCTGCCGGATTAACAATTGCAATTGTGAAAAAGGAGCTAGTGGGGAAAGCAAAGGCTTCTTGTCCAGTTATGTTAAACTACGAAACTTATAGTAAAAATAATTCTTTATATAATACACCTCCGTCTTTTAGTATTTATGTGACAAAGCTCGTATTAGAATGGTTAAAAGAACAGGGCGGGGTATCGGCAATGGAACAACAAAATAGAAAGAAAGCAGCACTTCTGTATCAATTTTTGGATGAATCACAATTATTTACTTCACCAGTTGATCCAAAATATCGTTCCCTTATGAATATTCCTTTTACAACACCATCGAAAAAATTGAATGAACAATTTTTACAAAAAGCAAAAGAAATGGGACTTGTAACATTAAAGGGGCATCGTTCTGTCGGCGGTATGCGAGCAAGTATTTACAATGCAATGCCGATGGAAGGAGTGCAAAAATTAGTAGCGTATATGAAGGCTTTTGAGTTAGAGAATAGATAGGGGGATGGGGATATGTTTCATATTCAAACATTGAATCAAATTGCTGAAAAAGGTTTACAAGTTTTTGAAGCAGAACGATATAACATCGGACAAAGAATAGAGGACCCTGATGGAATTTTACTTCGCAGTAATTCTTTACATCAAGAAGAGTTTTCAAAGAACTTAAAGGCAATTGCAAGAGCGGGAGCGGGTGTAAATAATATTCCTATAGATCGATGCACAGAAAAAGGTATCGTTGTATTTAATACACCAGGTGCAAATGCGAATGCAGTGAAAGAATTGATACTGGCAAGTTTCATTCTGTCTTCTCGAAATATTATAAATGGAGTTAGCTGGACAAAGGGGTTAGAGGGAAAAGAGATTCCTCAGCTTGTTGAAGCAGGAAAAAAACAGTTTGTTGGATCGGAAATCGCCGGAAAACGATTAGGAGTTATTGGTCTTGGGGCAATCGGTGCACTTGTTGCGAATGATGCGCTATCTTTAGGAATGGATGTTGTTGGATATGATCCTTATATTTCAGTGGAAACGGCATGGCGTTTATCTACACATGTGCAAAGAGCGTTTAGCTTAGATGAAATTTTTACAACGTGTGATTATATTACATTACATATTCCTCTTACAGAGCAAACGCGAGGAATCATTGGAGAGCATGCGGTTCGTATGATGAAAAAAGGTGTGCGTTTATTCAATTTTTCAAGAGGAGAGCTTGTTGAGGAGATGGCCTTAGAAAAGGCTTTAGAAGAAGGAACGATCAATCATTATATGACAGACTTTCCAAATGAGAATGTCATAAAGATGAAAAATGTAGTCGCAACACCACACCTTGGCGCTTCAACATATGAATCAGAAGAAAATTGCGCGGTTATGGCTGCGCGCCAATTACGAGATTATTTGGAAACAGGAAATATCCGAAATTCGGTTAACTATCCGAATGTAGAACTTCCGTATGTTGGTAAAAAACGGATTACGATTATGCATCAAAATGTCCCGAACATGGTTGGACAAATTACGGGTTGCTTAGCGAAGCATCATATTAACATTGCGGATATGATTAACCGCAGTAAAAACTCTTGGGCATATACAATGATTGATATTGATAATGGAATGGATGATAGAATGAAGGAACATATTGTTGAGAATATAAGAGAAATTACAGGTATTGTAGCCGTTCGAATGATTGTATAAAGGGGAGAGGAAAATGGCGACAATTCGACCATTTCGGGCTATTCGTCCGGTGCAAAATAAGGCAGCGCAAGTTGCAACTTTACCATACGATGTATTAAATAGTGCAGAAGCAAGAGAAGTGGTAAAGGGAAATCCATATTCGTTTTTACATATTGATAAGGCAGAGATTGACTTATCAATATCGATTTCCCCATACGATGACAGCGTATATGAAAAGGCAAATGAAAATTTACAGCGCTTAATCAGAGAAGAGATACTGACGCAAGATGAAGAGCCGTGCTTTTATATTTATCAGTTGACGATGCAAGGAAGAAGACAATCTGGACTTGTCGTTTGTACATCCATTGATGAGTATATGGATAATACAATAAAAAAACATGAACGAACTCGTCATGATAAAGAACAAGATCGCATTCGTCATGTAGATGCATGTAATGCAAATACGGGACCGATTTTTTTAACATATCGTGCAAAGGAATCGGTCACAACATTACTGGTAAATTGGCAAGAAAATCACATACCAATGTACCAATTTACTGCAGATGATGGGGTCGAGCATGTAGTATGGAAAATCGCAGAAGTCGATGTTATTGCTGCGTTGATACAATCTTTTGAAGAAATTCCTGCTTTATATATTGCGGATGGGCATCACCGCTCGGCATCCGCTGTTCAAGTAGGACTCATGCGTAGAGAGGAACATCCCAATTATACAGGAGATGAAGAATTTAATTTCTTTTTATCAGTTTTATTCCCTCATGATGAATTATCAATCTGGGATTATAACCGCGTTGTAAAAGATTTAAATGGCTTAACCGAAGAGCAATTTTTACAACAAATTTCCCAATCTTTTCATGTGGAAATAGCACATACATCGCCACTGAAACCAAATAAGCGACATACATTTGGCATGTATATGAATCGAGTATGGTATGAGTTAACTGCGAAAGAAGAAATAGTTGCCGCTCAAGATGTTGTGAAACGTCTTGATGTCGCGATTTTACAGGATTATGTATTAAGTAAAGTATTGCAAATTCATGATCCGCGCACAGATGCACGCATTGACTTTGTTGGTGGTATTCGTGGACTAAAAGAACTCGAGCATCTTGTAGATAGTGGCCCGTATCAAGTTGCCTTTTCATTATATCCAACATCAATGGAAGAGTTATTAGCAATCGCAGATGCAGGAGAAGTAATGCCACCAAAATCAACATGGTTTGAACCGAAACTTCGCAGTGGGATTTTTATACATTCATTAGAATAGAGTAGAGAAGACGCGCTCATCATATGGAACTGTACTCTGAATTATAGTTTTTTCATGTCTATGATTCGAGGTACGGTTTCATTTTGTTAAGAGGTATCTTCGCTGCTCTATTTTTATTGCGGTTATTTCTATTTGTGTTGAAAGGCGGCTAATTATACTACTGTTAAATTTCTATTCATACCATTTCATTTAAAGGGGATTATTTCTTGAAAATTAAAAGTCTTTTAATAATATATTTAAAGCTTTTGATTTGATCCGTTCGTACTCCATGGCTCCAGCTAGTTCTTCAGCAAGTAATGGTGTTTTTCGAACGTATTTTTCACGAATCACATCATATAATTCATATGGAAATAGCATATCTATAAACATGATTCTTTTTTGCTCGGCTGTTAACGGAGAGACAGATTCATATGCGTTAATCATAATATTAAATTGGTCTTCGTTCCAAACACCAGTTGTATCTAATAATGGAATAATCATTTTCCGCAAATCGCGAATCGGAAGATCATAAGAAACTGTATCTAAATCGATTACCCAAATTTGATTGTTCGGGTCTAGTAAAGAGTTTCCAGTTCCGTAATCTTGATGACATAAGTTTGGGGCTGATTGTAATTGTTCGGTCCATTGTCCATATTCAGATTCTAATAACCGTTGATACGTATGTTTCGCTTCTGTAATAAAAGGAGTAATTTCTGCCAAGTACAATTGTGAAAAAGGGTCATCAATTAATGTTGCAGATAGATTTTTCCAAATTTCCATCTGTTGAAATCTCTTAATATAATGATTTGGCCAACGTCCTAGTTTTGTAAAGATAGGTACCCCTGGTGGTGGTTTGTAGCCGATAGATGCTAAATGAAAATCTGCTAATCCCTTCATAATCATTTCAAGGTCTTCTTTCATTGTCAATTCAAATGGTCTTCCTTCAATCCAATCGTAAACAACAAATAGAAATGGACCGTGTTTTGTATAAAGCTGATTCTTTTTACTTGGAATTATACTTGGAACATGCATGCCCTTTTTGGCAAGGTAATCTTGAGCATGAATCGAAAATAAAGCTTTTTTTTCAGGGCGGTGAATTCTTTTTAAGCAAAATGCTCCATTTGAAGTATGAATTTTCCATACTAGTGCAAGTTGTCCGCCTTGTATTAACTCAATTGTAGTTGGATCAATATCCCAATGTTTAATCATAGTTTCAGCTAATGCTACTAACTTTTGTTCTTCCTCAGGTGATAATGTATACCCTTCTTCCTGATTGTAATTCTCCAAATATATCACCATCCTTTTTATACTCTCTTACTAATTTATGGTGCATGACCACTTTTGTGCTAGCCGTTTGCCTTTAAGTAGAAAAAAGTAATGCTTTTCCTAATTTTAGTTATAAAAATCGAAATTTATCTAAATAATTCACATTCGTAAGGCGAAGTTCGTAACATATATTGAAGGGGATTGGATTTTTATAAAAAAGGAGGGGTTTGGATGAAAATTGCGATAATATCTACTGAAAAGTTACCGGTGCCAGCTGTACGAGGTGGAGCCATTCAAATTTATATAGATTCTGTCGCAAGCATTATTGCCTCAAAGGGGAAAAATATAACAGTTATTTCAATAGCAGATCCAGATTTGCAAACTGAGGAAACAAAGCAAAATGTACGATATATACGTTTCCTAGAAAATGAATACCTTCCGAATATAATTGAGCATTTGAAAAAAGAAAAATATGATGTGATTCACCTGTGTAATCGTCCTAGTTGGGTTTCATTATTATATGGAGTGACACCACAGACAAAGTTTATATTAAGTGTGCACAATGAAATGTTTGCGCATGAAAAAATAAGTGATAAAGAAGGAGAAGTATGCATTTCAACTGTTTCAAAGATTGTTACAGTCAGCGATTATATAGGAGAAACGATTATTTCTCGCTTTCCAACAGCAAAATCTAAGACGCAAACAGTATATTCAGGTGTAGATGTGAATCAATATGATCCATCCTGGACAATGAATGGAAAAGAACTTAAACATTATGTACAAAAAGAGTTACAGTTGCAAAATAAAAAAATTGTTCTGTTTGTTGGACGTTTGAGTAAAGTGAAAGGTCCTCATATTTTGTTGCAAGCTCTTCCGAAAATCATTGAGCAGTATCCAGAGATTGTAATGGTTTTTATCGGTTCAAAATGGTTTGGAGATAACAATGTAAATAATTACGTGAAGCATTTATATACATTAGGAGCGATGTTTAAAAAAAATGTAGTATTTATTAAATTTGTAAAGCCAAAAGATATTCCAACTCTCTATGCTATGTCGGATATTTTTGTATGTTCTTCCCAGTGGCAAGAGCCACTTGCTAGAGTACATTATGAGGCAATGGCTGCTGGTTTACCAATTATCACAAGTAATAGAGGTGGAAACCCTGAAGTAATTGAAGAGGGAAAGAATGGCTATATTGTTGATGATTTTGAGAATCCTGATGCGTATGCAGAAAAAATTATTCATCTATTGAGTAATGAAAACAAAAGAGAATATATGGGGAAATATGGACGTTTAAAAGTTGAAAAAGAATTTAGTTGGAATCGAGTTGCTATGAATTTATTAGAAGTCTATGAGGGAGTTTTATAGTTTTTAAGAGGAGATGAAGAATGTTGGAAGAAACAGCTGCATTAGAGCGAGAGCATTTAAGTAAGGTACTAGGTTTTTATCCATTTGAAATTAATAATATTACCCTACAATCAAGTAGAAGTGGGAGAACAATTTGGGAAGTAGAGACAGAGGAAGGGGTGAAAATATTAAAACAAGCACAGATGAAACCCGAACGGATGTTATTTATTGCTGGAGCACATTTACACCTTCTTCAAAATGGACTACCGATTACGAAAATTCATAAAACAAAAAGGGGCGGATTTTGTATTGGATCCGGGGAGTATGCGTATGTATTATATGATAAATATCAAGGGAAAGAAGTTATTTACTATAATAAAGAGCAATTAGAGAAGGTGCTTATATACGCTGGGAAATTCCATAAAGCATCGGAAGGGTATATTCCACAAATGGAAAGTAAAACACGGAGTCGGTTAGGAAAATGGCATAAATTATATAGATGGAAATTACAAGAGCTAGAAGGTAACAAAAGAATTGCACAATCTTTTCCTAATGATATGTTTTCAACTATGTTTTTAGAGTACGTTGATAAAATGTTAGCACGTGGTAAACGAGCTTTACAAGAAATAGATGAGCCATTTTATAGTCAATGGACAAAAGAAATCATTACAACTAAGGGTTTTTGCCAACAAGATTTCACTTTAGCGAGATTCACAGAAATAGATGATGCGATTTTTATGAAAGAATTACATTCTATTACACATGATTTACCAGTGAGAGATCTACGAATTATTTTAAATAAAGTAATGAAAAAAATGGCAACTTGGGATATAGATTTAGCGATTCATATGCTGAGTGCATATGATTCAGAAAATAGTTTATCAGAAAAGCAATTTCGTATATTATGGACTGATTTATCTTTTCCTCATTTATTTTGTTCGATTGCACATAAATATTATTTAAAACAAAAACGCTCTTGGTCTGATGAAAAATATATTTGGGCGTTACAAAATATTATTGCGCTTGAAGACTCGAAGGAGGAATTTCTACAACAGTTTTCTGATATTTATCATGAAATCAAGAGTAGAAATGGAGGAAAAATAAAATGAAGCCAAAGCAGGAAGAAATAGTAATACCTATTTTAAATTTAGATAAGTTTGCTTTTTCTCCACCAGGACCAATGGGTTGGGCGCTTTCAGAGTATGAAAAGGCGTTAGAGGAACAAGATAATATTGTATTAGATGAAGCATCTGTAATAGAAAATATAATGTCTATAAAAGAGATAGAGTTAGTAGAATTTCCAACAGTTGGCTTGTTAGATTTAGAAGAACAGAATATGAAAACAACTCAAATTACTAGTGAAGTAATTGAAGAAATAAATAATCCGAAATCTTCCTCAATAACTGAGGAAATCGTTAATACAATAAACGAAGAAGATATTCAAAATACTATAAAGCTAGAAGAAAAACAAAATTCTGTGGTAACTGAATTAAAAAAGCAAAAAGAAGAAATTGAAATTATTGTACCAAAGCAACCATTAAATGGTCCGTGGATAGCGAAGATAGTAAAAAATAAATCAGAAAAAGAATAGTAAAAAGTCCGCATATAAATCAATCTTTTTATGTATTTTTAACATATTATATATAAATCTATAAAAAGGAGTAAATGAAATGGAAGATGTAAAAAAAGCAAAAATAAAAATAGATTTTGAGAATGAATTTACTGTTAATTCAGAAGAAGAGATACAGAACGTATTAAAAACTTTAGCTGAAGTAATTCAATCTGGAGCACATAATGGTATAGAAGTTGAAATTGAATATATCGATGGAACAGAAGTAAGTTTTACTGAAGAAGACGAAGAAGACGAAGAAGACGAAGAAGACGAAGAAGACGAAGAAGATGATGCTTAAAATAAATCCCCCTTCTCAAAGGGGGATTTATTTTATACTACGATGTGAAAGGAAAATGATATTTTAGATAATTTGAATTTTAAAAGAGTATTTGAATTTAGTGGTAGATAAATTAATAGAAGTTGCTGCTTGTTTATATACTTGTTCTAGTCTTTGAGCTGTATGCATAAATGTGAATTTTTTTTCAACAACGCATCGGCCATTTTTAGCAATCCAGTTCGCGAATTCTTGTTGAGATAATAGAGCATGAGTAAGCCTAGTAAATTCTGCTGGATTATTATACTGTTGTACTAATAATCCATTATATTCATCTGTTATAACTTCTGCATTTCCGCCACGATTTGTTGTAATGATGGGAATGCCAGCTGCCATCGCCTCGTAATGAACACGTGCTAACGGTTCATTCCATTGTGAACTACAAATAAATATATCTCCCATTAAAAAAATGTTATGAATTTGATCTGCAGGAATAAATTTGGTGAAAATCACATGTTCTTTAATGGGGTAGGCAAGTTTGTATAAATCTCTAATATATTTATTCACACCATTATCACTAAACCATTTTCCACCCACAATGACTAGAACAGCGTCCTGATGTGCTTGAATAATCTCCTTCATAGCTTGAATGAGAATATGGGGACCCTTATTTTTTGTTAACCTCCCTACAAATAAGATGACTTTCTTATTTTGTATAGCATATTTTTCACGAAATTTATTTCTAATTTCTTGTCCAGTTGGTGTCCAGATAGAAGGGGAATGTATTAAATCTACTCCTGAGTAGACAATTGAAATTTTTTCTTCGGCTTGAGGGAATCTTTTGATTACTGTTTGTTTAATATATTTACTAACAGTTACAATAGCAGTGACCATTTCGATAATAAGATTTCCTTCAGAGAGTGTTATCTTGTGTTCTGCAAACATATCGTTATGGAGTCCAAGTACAAATCGACTATCGGGAGAAGCTTGTTTATATAGTGGGATATTTTTAGGGCGATTAAATACATGTATAATATCAAAATTTTTAGTCGGGAGTATTTTTATAATTTGTTGTTCATATTCCTCTTGAGGAAATCGGATGTAATGGATATTCCCCTTTGTTTCTTGTTTTGGAAGAATCGAATCTGAAATAGAGAAGATAGTAAGTTCATGATCTTGACTAATATAAGGGGAAACACCATCAATCATCATTTGAATAGCACCGCCCTTTACGGCCGGAGACGGTAATTTTTCTGTACATATATATGCGATTTTCATAAACGAGCCTCCTTAATATAATTGTTTCATATACTCATATTCTGCTTTTAATCCATGAAATAATGAAACCGATGGGGAATATTGTAGTAATGATTGTGCTTTAGAAATGTCTGCCCATGTTTGTTTCGGCTCGCCGGGTACGACTTTTGAAAAATTCATTGTTGCACGTTGACCTATAATTTTTTCTAACATAGAAACAATATCTAAAATCGAAGCTTGCTCTTTTCCACCAATATTTATTACTTCACCAATTATATTTTTTCTTGTTTTTAAAGTAGCTACTGTACCTTTTATACAATCATCGATATAAGTGAAATCGCGTGTTTGTGTTCCATCGCCAAATATAGTAAGAGGTTTATTTTCTATTAGTTGCTTTATAAGTCTATGAAACGCCATATCTGTACGTTGTCTCGGACCGTATACTGTGAAGTATCGTAAAATAATAGTTGGTATATTGAAATTTATATGATAAATACGACACAAGTGTTCACCGCTTAATTTGGTTACACCATATGGAGAAAGTGGGATTGGTAATAAATCTTCAGAAACTGCACCAGATTTTTCACCATAAACAGAAGATGTTGATATATAAATGAATTTATCTAAATCTTTGTTTTTACATGCTTCAAGTAAATGTTGCGTAGCTATTATATTATTCGTAACGTAGGGATGGAAATCTTTCCCCCAACTTGTTCTGACCCCAGGAATAGCAGCTAAATGATAGACGACACTTACGTCTTGTAAAATTTCGGATAAATCTGCATTTAAAATATTTTCTTGTATAAATTCAAAACGTGAATTTGTTATGAGAGAACGGATATTACTTATCTTTAATTGAATCGGAGTAGGGCCAATAAAATGATCTATTCCAATTACGGAATAGGATTTGTTTTTTAGTAATTCTTCACATAAATGAGAACCAATGAAACCAGCTGCCCCAGTAACAAGTATTTTCATGAGCGACCAACTCCTACATAGCGTAATCTGGATTTCTCTATTTCCTCTTTAGTAAGACAGTTTCGTCCATCAACAATTAGGTCTCCTCTCATCGCTTGTTTCACTTGTTTCCAGTTCAGCAATTTAAATTCGTCCCATTCCGTGGCAATAACAATACAATCAGAGTTCATAATAGAGGGCTCTAGTCGCTCATGTTGGGTAACGTACTTATTTAAATGGTTAGGAAGAACAGCTTTTGGATCATAAGTGTGAAGATCGTAGCCAAGAGGGATTAATTTTTCGAGAAGTGTTATGGCAAGTGAACTGCGAATATCATCAGTGTGTGGTTTAAAGGAAATTCCTAAAATAGTTATTTTTTTTGCAGGTTGTTCTATACAGTTTTTTATTTTTTCAATATAGAGATCTACTTGTGTAGAATTAATAGATTGGACTGCTTGTAAAATAGGAACAGTGACTTGTCTATCAGTTGCTGTATAGATAAGTGATTGTAAATCTTTTGGAAAGCATGACCCACCATACCCTAGTCCAGCTTGCAGAAAATGAGGATTAATTCGAAAATCATAGCCAATTCCTTTCGCTACTTCAACAACATCAATGTGGTATACGTCACAAATTCGAGCAATCTCATTTATAAAAGATATTTTTGTCGCTAAAAAGGCATTTGCTGTATATTTAATCATCTCTGCTTCATTTAAACCAGTCCAGAGGAATGGAGCATGAATATTTTTATATATATTTTTGATGATCTCAAAAGATTTTTTATCATTTTTTTGAACCCCTATAATTGTTCTATCTGGAAAGAACATATCATGTACAGCAGATCCTTCACGAAGGAACTCAGGATTAGAAACAACATTAAAAAGGGATGGTGAAACGCCTTTTTTAATGAGTGTTTCATATAAATATTGATTTGTGCCTGGTGGAACTGTACTTTTCGTAATAATTGTTTTATATGATGTTATAGCTGGAACTAACGAATCAATAACAGAGTAGAAATAAGTTAAATCTGTTTTACCGTTTGATGTTGAAGGGGTTCCTACGGTGATGATAATAACTGATGAGAGTTGAATAGCTTGATTAATTTCATGACAGTATTTTAAACGGTTACGATTTTTGTGAATAAGTTCTTTTAAACCTGGCTCGTAAATGGGACATTCTCCTTTTTGAAGAGAATGAATTTTATTTTTATCCTTATCTACACAAATAACATGGTGTCCTAAATCAGCTAATACCGCTGCTGATGTTAGCCCCACATAACCAGATCCTATAATGCATATATTCATATGATGTCCACCCTTCTAAAATGAGTACCAGTTAGTACATTATATTGATGGAGAAGTATAATTGGTGACATATAAGAAGGCCCTATTTGTACAAGTGAAAAAAGTAAGGGGGTAAAAGCCTTTTTAAATTTTGTGATGCGCAGGTAAGAGGAATACTGAATATAATATGATAAATATGCAGAAGGAGAGAGGATAGTGATTAAAAAAGCAATCATTCCAGCTGCAGGTTATGGTACAAGAAGTCTTCCAATTACCAAAGTAGTCCCGAAAGAAATGTTTCCAATAGGGAATAAACCTGCAATTCATTATATTGTAGAAGAGGCTGTAAAATCGGGGATTGAGCAAATATTAATTGTGGTTTCAAAAAGAAAAAATTTAATAGTTGATTACTTTGATCATTCATTAGAGTTAGAAGCTTTCTTAGAAAGAGAACAAAAATCTTATTTATTAAAGAATTTTGTGATTCCTGATATTCAAATACTATATACAAGACAGCCGTATGCGAGAGGTCTTGGTGAAGCGATAAAACTAGGTGAAGCATTCATTGGTAATGAACCTTTTGCTGTACTTTTGCCAGATGATATTATAATTTCGGATAAAGGTACCGCTTTGAATCAATTAATTAAGATATACGAAGAGATAAAAAGTAGTGTAATCGGTATTCACACAGTACCAAATGAATTTTTAGATAAATATGGGGTCGTGAAAGGCGATATGATAAAAGAGGGTTATATTGACGTTACAAATATTGTTGAAAAACCAAAAATAAATCCCCCATCTAATATGGCGGTTATTGGAAGATATGTTTTTACACCTGATATTTTTTCTTTGTTACAAAATGTGCAGCCTGGCGCCGGAGGTGAGTATCAACTAACCGATGCAATTCATTCTTTAATTGCCATCAAAAAAGTATATGGGAAAATTATCGATGGGAAGCGATTTGATATTGGACAAGAAAACGATTATGTTCATCTTCTTAATTATATACATGGACAAAATAAAGCAAACACGAATTAAGAAACATTTATTCCTTTCATAATTTATAATGAAAAGGTTTACGAAATTCGATTTGTCCTTTTTATTTTTTCTGTAATGTATTTAGATTAAATATAGCAAAAGTACTCTATATTGATTGGAAAGAGGTTGATAGATTTATTTTTATACCAATAATCCAAAGAATGGGTGAATAAATCACAGGTCATTTTGAACAAACTTGTATGTAGGGTAAAGCAGTAGCAGGACTAATCGACTTCATTCGAAAAGGGAAGTTTAAAAAAGAAGACAACATTTTATTCGTACATTCAGGTGGCTCACCAGCTTTGTATGCGAATACTTCTCTTTTTGCATAAGTATATAAAAAGGAGGCATGGAAATTTCTATGCTTCCTTTTTTATGTACATGATTTTAAATGTTTTCAGATGTAATGATAAGATTAAGTAAAATGAAAAAAAGGGTAGTATACGATAATAATAGTGAAACCGAAACGTTACTAAAACTTGATTTTTTGGTTTCTTTTAATTACTATCGCTCCGTCTCAAAAAATTCAATCCATTCTCCATCAGGACCAGCGAAGAATAGGTAACGTGTTCCGTCTGGTAATGTTTCAATTTCTTCTCCTAATAAAAAAGTTACTTGTAAATGTTTTAACCTTTGAATTTCGTCTTCTAAGGAATCTACTTTAAAGCAAATGTGATGTACTTTTCCTTCTGTTGGAAGAGAAGCGTTATATCCTTCAATAAGTTCTAGTATTGTTTCTTTTGATTCTTCTGCACCTAAAAAAGCAAGTTTTAAATTGGGATCGGGATGTCCCATACGTTTCAACAGTTGTAATCCAACGACTTCTTTGTAAAAGGAGATCGAAGTTTCTAAGTTTGCAACCATAAGACCTACGTGTTCAATTCTTCTTACTGGCATATGGAATCCTTCTTTCTGAAAATTTTATATGTATCATAATATGGAATATTAAGAAAATAAGTAAGATATAAATCTTACAAATGTTAGTGCGATATATGATATAGTGAGAAAGTATGTTTGGAGAGAAGGAAGGAGACGATTTTATGAATACAACTTCGCAAACTCCTTCATTAACGGAAACGATGAAAGAGTGGCATCAAGCGTTAGCTTATGAAATTAAACATTGGAAAACGATAGGTGGAAGTAAAATTTCTATCATAAATGGTCGTTTTTTATATACAGATTATGAAAATACAGTTTACGTATTTCAGCTTATTTCAGAGGTAAGCTTACCTGAAGGTTCACCTATTCGAATTGAGTTCGATGGTGAGGAAGCGACAGGGGAAGTATTATCAGTACATGGATTAGAAATAGAATTGAAATTAAATGATTATATTCAAGGTGAAATTAGAGAAGCTGTTTTATACAGTGAACCGTGGCAACTGTTAGAACAACTTCAGGAGCGATTAAAAGAAGCGAGAAAAGAAAAGCAGAAGCGTCAACGTATAAGACGTTTATTAGATGGAACGAGCACGCCAAAGCATATTGAAAAAATGAAAAATCCGAAAAATGAATTAGCGTATCGAGCGTTTTACAATGCGACAACATACGTTTGGGGACCACCTGGAACAGGAAAGTCGTATAATTTATCACGGATCATTTCTGCTCATTATCAAAAAGGAAAATCGGTTCTTGTATTAGCTCATAGTAATGCGGCAGTGGACGTGTTAATGAGTGAAGTTACGAAGCAAATTGAGAAGAAAAATAAATGGACGCCAGGAGAAATTGTTCGTTACGGTTTTAGCCAACATGAACATATACGTAATCACGAGACATTACTTGCTTCAAGACTTGTGGAAACGACAAATGGTTCATGGGGGGAAGAAAGACTTTATTTAGAAGAGATGCGCCAAGATTTGCGCGAAAAAATACTATCTTATAAAGCGACTGCTTCTGATAAGAAACGCATGCAAGAAATTGAAAGTGATCTTCGAAAACAGAGAGCGAAAATGAAAGAAGTAGAAAGAGAGTGTATTGAAAATGCACAAGTAATTGGTGCAACATTATCAAAATGCGCAATTGATGCGCTGATTTATGAACGTACATTTGATTTAGTTATAGTAGATGAAGTCAGTATGGCGTATGTTCCGCAAATTGCTTTAGCAGCTTCACTTGGAAAACGAATTGTCATCTGTGGAGATTTCTTGCAGTTGCCACCAATCGCAATGGCGAACCATGAGCTTGTTCGAAAGTGGCTTTGTGAAGATATATTTTATCATGTAGGAATTGTAGAATCTGTTAATCAATCTGAAGCGCATCCGAATGTATATATGTTGCAGGAACAAAGACGGATGCATGCGGATATCGCGAAATTTACAAATTCATTTATATATAAAAATAGAGTCTATGATCATCCGTCCGTTTCAAAGCGTCAAGAACTAGCAAAATTACAACCGTTCGCAAACGAGGCAACTGTTTTATTTGATACAAGCTTAATGGGGGCTTATTCTTTAAAAGATGCTGCTTCCGGATCGCGTTTTAATATGCTGTCTGGCTTAGTGGCGATGCAAATGATTTTAATCGGAGTATTAGATGGTGTTCAATCCATTGGTGTTGTGACGCCGTACCGAGCGCAATCTCGCTTTTTATCAACATGTATAAGAGAGATGTTGCAAAAAACGAAATATCGGAATGTACCAGTTTTAGCAGCAACGGTTCATAAATTTCAAGGTTCTGAAAGGGATATGATAATATTTGATACGGTTGATAGTTACCCGCAAGAGCGCCCTGGTGTGCTATTTTTTGATCATAAAAATCATCGCCTTGTGAATGTGGCCGTAACAAGGGCGAGAGGGAAGTTCATTCAGCTGTCAGATTGTCAATATATGCGTAAAAATCTTTCAAGAAAACAAGCATTATCACAGTTAACCGCTCATATAGAGCGCCACGGAAATGTGTATGATCGCACAACATCACGTCAAGTATGGGAGCGGAAAATTACGAAACGCTTACGTTGGTTTATGGAAATGAATCTAGAGGAACCGAAAGGGTTACTAAAAGATATTTTGGTGGCCAAACGAAAAATTGTTCTATCGTTGCCAAGTACAAGGAAAATCGATAAGAGAGTATGGCAAGCGTTAATGCGTACGAATGCACAAGTAATAATTTATAGTGATGGTCCTATTCCGCTAAAAAACGTAAGAGTACAAAGACAAAATAAATCATTCCCGTTTTTGGTCATTGATGATGAAATCTTTTGGGCAGGAGCTCCGTTAACATCGCAAATGATGTTTGAAGGGAGTCCGGAATTTCCGTATATATGTGCAAGACTGCAAGCACCTGAAACAATTGCTGTATTAACAGGATTTTTAGATATTCGGTAAAATCAGATAGGAATTCCTTGACATTTACTCGGAATAACAATAGAATAAAAATAATTTAATATAATTTTATGAAAATTCTTATCATGAGAGGTGGAGGGACTGGCCCTATGAAGCCTCGGCAGCGGATTCTTTATGAATACTGTGCCAATTCCAGCAAGTAATAGACTTGAAAGATAAGAAAGAAGCGTAGTCTGAATGTATATGCGAAAGCCTCTTTCTATCTTTTAGGAAAGAGGCTTTTTTACGTGTAAATAAAAGGAGGAGTAAAGGGAATGGGAACAACACAAGTAACGTCACATCGTAATATCATTCAAGAGAGTATTGAAAAAAATAAAGGAAAGTATATTCAAACAAGCCATGCTATTCATGCGAATCCTGAAATCGGTAATCAAGAATTCTTCGCATCTCGAACGTTAAGTTTACTACTCGGCAGCGCGGGATTTCAATTGCAACACAATATCGCTGGACATGAAACAGGATTTATTGCAAGAAAAAGTTCAGGAAAAGCAGGGCCTACCATCGCCTTTTTAGCAGAGTATGATGTATTGCCTGGACTAGGTCATGCTTGTGGTCATAATTTAATTGGAACAATTAGCGTGGCGGCGGCGATTGCTTTATCAGAAACGCTTGAAGAGATTGGCGGTGAGATTGTTGTGTTTGGCACGCCAGCGGAAGAAGGGGGACCAAATGGAAGTGCAAAAGCTAGCTATGTGAAAGCGGGATTATTTCATCATGTTGATGCGGCACTTATGATTCATCCTAGTGGGAAAACAGCAACAACAAGTCCGTCTCTTGCGGTAGAGCCACTTGATTTTCACTTTTACGGAAAATCAGCGCATGCAGCAGCTTCACCGGAGGAAGGGATTAATGCATTAGACGCCATCATTCAATTGTACAATGGCATTAATGCACTTCGCCAGCAGCTACCTACGGATGTGAAAATTCACGGTGTGATTACAGAAGGAGGAAAGGCTCCAAATATTATTCCAGATTATGCAGTGGCTCGTTTCTTTATTCGTGCAGCAACGCGGAAAAGATGTTCAGAAGTGACGGGAAAGGTGGAAAATATTGCACAAGGAGCGGCATTAGCTACCGGGACAACAGTAAAAATAGATCCATTTCAAAATGAAATTGATGAGTTGCTTATAACAAAAACATTGGATGAAGTAGTTGCTGAAGAATTAGAATTGCTTGGAGAAAACGTGCATCAAAAAGAAAGATTTGGTATTGGCTCAACAGATGCAGGAAACGTCAGTCAAGTTGTTCCAACCATCCATCCATATATTAAAATTGGCCCAGACGATTTAATCGCTCATACGAATGAGTTTAGAGAAGCCGCTCGTTCTGAACTGGGAGATAAGGCGCTCATTACAGCTGCGAAAGCGCTTGCTTACACAGCATATCGTTTAATGACAGAAGAAGGAACGCTTGAGCAGGTGAAAGAAGAATTTAAAGAAGTGAAGAGAAATCAATAAAAGAACGGGGAAGAAAGAAGTTTGAAGGCATCTTTAAACTTCTTTCTTTTTTGTAAAATATAAAATCAGCACAAAAGGAATCGAGTAGATTCATGAGAAAATGAGAAAGAGTACGTATAGCTGGATTGTGTTGCTTATAATCCGAAGTTAAATGTTTTTTACTAAAAGCACGGATATAAATATCGAAAAAGATTGAATAAATAACTTTTCATTCAAGATTATTTCTTACAATTCTCTTATATCCTTTCAGTTGTTATTCAAAATATTACAGTAAAAAAGGAATGTAAAGTGTTTATGCGGAATATTTAGAAAACTAGGGGGTAAGAGAAATGGAGCAAATGAAATTAGAAAACAAAGTCTTAAAAGCGGGTGTAGGGAAAGGAATGATTGTTCGTTTTATTTTCGCTAGTTTTGTGGGAGTATTTATGTTTTTTGTGCCTGTAACAATGAATGGTACTTCATCTATTATGATTGACCATATTGTATCATGGATTCGATCAGCCGCTTCATTAGCTGTACCGTACTATGCTTTCGGTGTGATGGTAATTGGTGCGATTTATCCTTTTTACACAAAGAAATGGAAGGCATCATTTGTGGATATTTGTTTTTCTTTTTTGAAGGTGATTGGAGTTATATTTGGGGCATTATATTGTTTGAAAGTCGGACCAACTTGGTTTTTTGCGCCGGATGTAGGCCCATTTTTGTATGAGAAGTTAGTTATATCAGTAAGTTTACTTGTTCCAATCGGTTCGGCATTTTTAGCGCTATTAGTAGGATATGGCTTACTTGAATTCATCGGTACGTTTTGCCGACCCATTATGAGACCATTATGGAAGACACCAGGGCGCTCTGCGATTGATGCGGTTGCCTCTTTTGTCGGAAGTTATTCGCTCGCTCTTCTCATTACGAATCGTGTTTTTAAAGAAGGAAAGTATACGATAAAGGAAGCGGCGATTATCGCAACTGGTTTTTCAACTGTATCTGCCACATTTATGATCATCATTGCAAAAACATTAAATATTATGCACATATGGAATTTATATTTTTGGACCACGCTTATCGTAACATTTATTGTAACCGCTATCACAGTCAGAATCCCACCGCTTCGAACAAAACCAGATACATATATTACAAAAGAAGGGTTTCCAGAGCCAGTCTATAAAGAAAGAATGTTTGCACGTGCTTGGGAAGATGCTCTGGAAGTTTCGAAATCAGCACCGAGTCTACTGAAAAATATTGCAATCAATTTAAAAGATGGGTTCATTATGACAATGGGAATTTTACCATCTATTATGTCTGTTGGATTAATCGGAATCTTATTGGCAAAATATACACCGGTATTTGATTGGATTAGCTATATGTTTTATCCATTTACGTTATTGATGCAAGTTCCAGAAGCGGATTTGGCGGCGAAGGCAGCTTCAGTTGGAATCGCTGAAATGTTTTTACCATCTTTGCTCGTTGTGAGTACACCGCTCGTTACGAAATTTATTATTGCAGTTGTCTCGGTATCTTCTATTCTCTTTTTCTCAGCTTCGATTCCTTGTATTTTATCTACAGATATTCCGTTAAAAGTTTCTGAACTTATCATTTTATACGTAGAAAGAACAATTTTAACTTTACTCATTATTACGCCAATTGCCTATATATTGTTGTAACGAAAGGCTCACCAAAAGTGGGCCTTTTGAAAGTGTTTGAAGGGAGTTTTACATATTTTTGCTACTTTAGGATAGTCCAACTGGTAAGAGTTAACCATTAGTGGGGATGAAGGAAAGCTTCATGGATTAAAGTTTCTCTTTATGGCAATGATGTTTCAGATTTGTTATAAGGGACAAGTGGATTTTTCAAAGAATAAAATGAAATGTAAAAATTTTGACAGCATATTTGTTTTTGATTACCATTTAGCTAGACATAGAGAAAGGGAGAAGAACTTATGGAACTCATCAAGGACAGAGTAAAGTTACGACTTATAGATAGAAATGATGTTGAAACATTATTTGCCATCGTGAAAGAAAATAAAGAAATATGGACGTATTTAATCGCTAAGATGGAAAATCATGAAGATATGGAAAGGTATGTAGAAAAAGCAATAGAAGGCTACAAAAAAGGGACAGAGCTACCGTTTGTTGTGATTGATCAGGAGAAGAATAAAGTTGTTGGAAGTACACGTTTATACAATATAGAAAAGGAAAATAAAACAGTTGAACTTGGTAAAACATGGTACCATCCAAGTGTTCAAAGAACAAGTGTGAATACAGAGTGTAAGTTTCTCTTATTACAATACGCCTTTGAAGAACTGAAAATGCTACGTGTACAGATTAAGACAGATTCACGAAATACAAAAGCACAGCGTGCTATTGAAAGACTTGGCGCTGTTAAAGAGGGAATATTACGAAATGAAAGACAGCTGCCGAATGGCTATGTAAGAGATGCGGTTGTATATAGTATTATTGCAAGGGAATGGCCGCTTATAAAAGAACAGCTTCATCAAAAATTACATGCATATCAATAATGATACAAAGGTATATACTCCATAAAAGCGGAATGTATACCTTTTTTCTTACAAAATAGTAACTTCTTTTAGATACTTTTGTTTCATCATTCCCTTCTATAGAAAAATTCGTTACAATGGAGTAGTATGAAATGCAATTTGTAAGTGTTTGATATGCAAAATGCTCCATAAATAAGAATGAATAAACAATCCTCTATTTGAATGAAAACCCTTTACTGCACATAGGATAAAAAGTGCCTTCTTTCAAATAAATTCAAATGAAATGATTTACATATATTTTTAGAAGTATGGATGATGCGCGGAGGCTAGTACAAATGGAACAAAAGAAGAAAAGTAAAAAAAGAAGAGTGCTACAAGTATTCTTGCTTATGATTAGCTCTATGATTCTCTTTGTAAGTTATGCAGCTTACGATATTTGGAGCTATCGATTTAAAACAGATAAGGTGGATACAGATGCTGCTGTTGTACTTGGAGCAGCTTCTTGGAACGGAAAGCCATCTCCTGTATTTCGTGAACGAATTAACCATGCGATCTCTTTGTATCAGAACGGTAATATTAAAAAAATTATTTTTACAGGTGGAACAAAATTTGAAGCGGAACTGGAGGAAGCTCGTACTGCGAAAGCGTACGCATTGAAACGTAATGTAAAAGACGAAGATATTTTAATTGAAACAAAGTCGCGTTTTACAGAAGATAATTTAAAAAATGCAAAACAGGTTGGTATGGAGCATGGATTGCAAACATATACGATTGTAAGTGATCCTCTTCATATGAAGCGAGCGATGCGAATTGCCAAGCATATAGGGATGGATGCATACGCATCCCCGACACCTACGTCAGCATATAAGTCGCTAGATACAGAGATTCCTTTCTTTTTTAAAGAATTATGTTCCTATATTGGTTACATGACTTCTTTACCGATACGTGCATTAAAAGGAGAGTAGTGTGAGAGAATTTCCTATCTTTTGATGGGAAGTTTTCTTATTGTTTTAAAACATTGTATTTTTATCGGAATAATGTAACAATAAGTTTGGGATTTCATATAGTAATTGAGAGAATGACAGTATGGAACTTTTATGAATAGTATACGGTAGAAAGAGAAACGATTTTTTTGTTATTTACATATAAGAAAAAGAAGAAAGAGTATCCTTTCGCCAACGAATAGAAATTTTAGTTTCAATAACTCGAAATAAAGGGGAGAGTAAGATGACAATTTCATTTGTAGAAACAGAAGAACAATCTTTATGGATTGAAAAGATACAGGAGCTTCTTCCAAAGTTTCAGGAAAGGGAGTGTGAGCTTAGTGAATTGGGCTCTTTTCCGTTTGAGAATATAAACGAGTTAAAAGATATTGGTTATACAACTTTAACGCTTTCGAAAGAATGCGGGGGACAAGAGATTTCACTCTATGATTTTGTTTTATATCAAGAGAAAATTGCAGAAGGAGATGGAGCGACTGCTTTATCAATTGGATGGCATCTTGGTATCGTGAAAGAACTTACGGAAAATCAATCTTGGAAACCGGATATGTTCGCATGGTTTTGTGAGGAAGTGAAGAAAGGGGCTCTTTTTAATCGAGCTGCGACAGAACGAAAGACAGGAAGTCCGACACGTGGCGGGCGACCAGAAACGTTAGCGGTGAAAAAGGGTGAAAAGTGGATTATAAACGGAAGAAAGACATTTACAACGATGGCGCCAATGCTTGATTATTTCATTATTTCTGCAAGTATTGAAGGACGGGAGGAGATTGGAGAGTTTGTCGTTCCAAGAGCGCAAAAAGGTGTTTCCATTGAAGAAACATGGGATAGTGTTGCGATGCGGGGAACAGCGAGTCATGATCTCGTATTACGAAATGTAGAAATTCATGATAAATATTTTACGGATATAAAAGGATCACAATCAAAACAAAAAGGAGTGGGTTGGTTACTTCATATACCGGCATGTTATTTAGGAATTGCACAAGCTGCTCGGAACTATGCGCTTCAGTTTGCTGCATCATATCAACCGAATAGTTTAAATCATCCAATCAGCTCACTGCCGAATATTAGAAGATTAGTAGGAGAATTAGAACTTGAATTGATGCAAGCTCGTATGTTTCTATATCAAATAGCAAAAAAGTATGATGAAGTCGATGATAAGCAGTCATTACAAGCAGAACTAGCAGCTGCGAAATATATTGCAACGAATGCAGCAATTTCCGTTGTTGATAAAGCGATGCGCATTGTTGGTGCGAAAAGTTTATCAGAAAAAAATCCATTATATCGTTATTATTTAAATGTGAGGGCAGGATTACACAATCCGCCAATGGATGATGTTACAATCTCATTGATGGCTCATTCTGCTTTTCACTCAATAGGATAAGAGAAAAAATAGGCATCTAAAAAGGGTGAATATATTTGCCCTTTTTAGATGCTATATTTTATTGAGAGTGAACTTTTACATGAGGGATGGCTTTATCATAAAGAGAGTGAGAAGAAGCTAGTTTAATATTTTCCGATTATTCATTCTTTTTTTGTTATAAGGATTTAAAAATCTTTCTTTTGCAATATCATTTTGATGTTTTATTAGAGAAAGCTATGTTTCTGCATAGTGCTCCTGTATAATAGGAGTAAAAAAGTACGAAACGAGGTATGTTCATGCTGGAAGTCATTGCAACTTGTCTAGAAGATGTGAAACGAATTGAAAAAGCTGGCGGAAATCGAATGGAACTTATTGCAGCATATACGGAAGGTGGGTTAACGCCTAGTTATGCATTGATAAAAGCGGCGGTGGAGGCAGTGAATATACCTATTCACGTTATGATTCGCCCTCATGCGAAATCATTTATATATACACAAGAAGAAATTGAATTAATGAAAGAAGATATTCAAATTGCACAAAGTCTTGGGGCAGCAGGGGTTGTACTCGGTGTACTAACGGAAGAAAACAAGATTGACGAAGCGAAACTAGCAGACTTATTGTCTGTGGTGGATGGAGTAAATGTAACGTTTCATCGTGCTATCGATGAGGTAGAGGATTTAGTAGGAGCGGTGAAAATATTGCGAAAGTTTAATAAAGTTACGCACATTTTAACTTCTGGTGGTACGGGACATATTGTAGAAAATATTCCTGTTCTTGCTGAAATGAAAAAAGTAAGTGAAGGAGAGATCGAGCTAATTATTGGTAGTGGTGTGACACAAGAAAATATAAAGAAATTGCTACATGATACAGGAATTAGGCAAGTGCACGTAGGTACTGCTGCTCGCGAAGGAGAGCCTTGTTTTGGTGAAATTGATCAAAATGCAATTCGAAGTCTATTAAATGTAATCGTATAATGATAGGAGAGTAGCGAGAAAATGGAAAAAGATAAGAAGAAAGATACAAAAAAAGAATTGATTTCATGGATTAAAACAATAGCAATTACATTAGGACTTGTTTTTATTATTCGAGAAGTTTTATTTATTCCTTCGCTTGTACAAGGTGAATCGATGATGCCAACTTTAGAAAATAATGAACGTGTTCTAGTGAATAAAATTGGATACAATATAAAAGGATTAGAGCGTTTTGATATTGTTATTTTCCATGGAAAAGAAGGCTATGATTTAGTGAAACGAGTAATTGGCTTACCCGGTGATACAATTGAATATAAAAATGATGTTTTATATGTAAATGGAAAAGCAGTTGATGAACCATATTTAGCAAAGTATAAAAAGAAAGCAAATGGAGTATTAACACCTGACTTTACATTAGAACAAATTACAGGAAAAACAAAAGTGCCAAAAGGACAAGTTTTTGTATTAGGGGATAACCGTAAAGTTTCAAAAGATGGCCGTATGTTTGGATTTATTTCGGAGGATGAAATTATCGGAAAAGGTGAAGCGGTCTTTTGGCCGGTGCCACATATAAGAGCATTATAAAAAAGCAGGAGTCTTTGACTTCTGCTTTTTGTTTGCTTTACTGAAACAGATTTAGAGAGTACTCTTTATCAAATCTCAAGAAATATTGTATAAATCGAAAGAATATTTTATAATTTTTAATTGTATGTTTATTTCAAAAAATGGAATTATAGTTCCATTTTTCGGAACTTAGGGGAGTTAAAATGAGTATAAACAAAACAGCAGTAAAAACAATGGATATTTTAGCATTATTTTATGAACAGGAAGAGTTAACATTAACGGAGATGGTTCAGCTTACAGGAATGCCGAAGACAACGGTGCATCGTTTAATTGGATCGCTTGAAGAAATAGGATTTTTACAGAAAACAGTAGGAGGAAGCTATCGACTCGGTTTTTTATTTTTACGTTTTGGACAACTTGTATCAAAGCGATTATCTGTACGAAATATTGCCAAACCACATATGAAACGGCTAAGGAATCGTCTTGGACAAGCTGTTAATTTAATTATTCAAGATGGTAATGAAGCGATTTATATTGAAAAGATAGATGGTGATAAGCCTGTTCGAGTCTATACAGAAATCGGGAAACGAGCACCTTTATATGCTGGAGCATGTCCGCGCGTTTTATTGTCTTATTTTTCAGAAGAAGAGCAAAAGAAATATATGGAGGAAACGAACTTAGAACGATTTGCAGATGGAACAATTGTTCATAAAGAGCGATTATTAGAAATGCTACGTACTGCAAAAAATGAAGGATATACAATGAGTCATTCTGAACTGGAAAATCATACTGCAGCTATTGCAGCACCAATATTTTCAAGTGATGGGGAAGTAGTAGCAGGAATTAGTATCTCAGGATTAGCGATCGAGTACAACGAAACAACGATTCCAAAGTTTATTACGGAAATACAAGAAACCGCACAAAATATTTCAAAAGAACTTGGCTGGAGGGAAGAGAAAGAAGGGGAATGATGAAATTTTCAGCATTGGGAGATCAAGCAGTAGTTGTGACATTTGGAGAAAGAATTCATATGGAAGTATATGAGGAAGTGCAAAAGTTATTTCAATTATTAAACAAAAATCCATTTATAGGAATGATTGAGTGTGTACCATCTTTTACATCTTTAGCGGTTTATTATGATTTGTATACAGTTTGGAAACATAATAAAAGCAATGCAATGCCATATGATTACATATGTAATTATATCCGCGATTTGTTCTTAAGTTGTGAGAAGATAATAAGAAAAGTAGAGGATTCTATTTTCATACCTGTTTGTTACGGTGGACAATATGGTCCGGATTTAGAAGATGTTGCCGCATATCACAATTTGCAGGTAGAGGATGTAATCCGCATCCATAGCGAGGCAACGTATTTTGTTTATATGCTAGGTTTTACACCAGGGTTCCCATATTTGGGTGGGTTACCGAGCGAGCTAGAAACACCAAGAAAAGAAACACCATGTTTACAAATTGCACCAGGTTCGGTCGGAATCGGCGGAAATCAAACAGGAATCTATCCATTAGAAACACCAGGAGGTTGGCATATTATTGGCTGCACGCCTATTTCTTTATTTCAGCCACATGAAAATCTGCCTACATATGTACAAAGTGGAATGTATTTACGATTTATCCCAATAACTGAAGAAGAATATATAGCTTTAGAGGGGGGATAAGACATGAATGTAGAGGTTTTACATGCTGGGATGTTGACAACGATTCAAGATGTAGGGAGATATTATTATCAACAATATGGCGTTCCTGTTGGCGGGGCCATGGATCGGACAGCATTACGAATTGTAAATATGCTAGTAGGTAATAAAGAAAACGAAGCAGGATTAGAAATTACAATGATAGGTCCAAAACTTCTTATTAAAAAGACGACTTTACTTGCAATTGGGGGAGCAGATGTAGGAGCTGTATTAAATGGAGAGCCTATTCCATTATGGCGACCAATTGTAGCAAAAGAAGGAAGCATGCTTTGCTTTGGGAAGGAAGAGTTTGGGTGTAGAGCGTATGTTGCATTTGCAGGTGGAATCGATGTAGCGTGCAGTATGGGGAGTAAAAGTACATATGTGCGTGCTTCTATAGGGGGAATCGAAGGAAGAGCACTAAAGAAAGGGGATCAGTTACAAATTGGAATACCTTCCTCTGTTGCAACTTGCATGATAAAGAAATTGTTAGATGAAAAAAGAATATATACGCAGTGGGGAGCATGTAGACATGTACTACCAAAATATAGTCGTTACCCAGTAGTTCGCATTATAACTGATTTTGAATGGGATGAATTTAGTAAAGAAAGCCAAGTAGCCTTTTTTACAAAGGAATATAAGGTATCTCATTATGCTGATCGCATGGGATATCGTTTGAAAGGTGAGCATTTAAAGAGAATAGAAGATTATGAGGTTTTATCGAGCGCTGTAACATTTGGGACGATTCAAGTGCCACCAGGCGGGCAGCCTATTATTTTAATGGCTGATAGACAAACAACGGGTGGGTACCCGCGAATCGGAAATGTTATTTCCGTTGACTTGCCTATTTTAGCACAATTAAAGCCAAATGATTATGTTACATTTGTCCAAATTTCCATGGAAGAAGCAGTAGCGCTTTACATAGAGCAAGAAAGAAATTTAAGTCTATTACAAAAGTTTATCAATTTACAAGAATAGGAGAGGAAGAGAAGGATGACTTCCATTGATTTAAATTGTGATTTAGGAGAAGGGTTTGGGGCGTATCAAATCGGAAATGATGATGCCATTCTTCCGTTTGTTTCATCTGTAAATATCGCATGTGGTTTTCATGCAGGTGATCCATCTGTTATGCGACAAACAGTTGAAAAAGCATTGCAACATGATGTGGAGATAGGTGCTCACCCTGGTTTGCCGGATTTAATTGGGTTCGGTAGAAGGATAATAGGAGTATCACCAAATGAAGTATATGACTATGTTGTATACCAAATTGGAGCGTTAGATGGATTTGTAAGAGCGGCGGGGGGAAGAATGCATCATGTAAAACCGCATGGCGCACTCTATAATATGGCTGCTACTAATCTAGAAATTGCAGAGGCAATCGCAAAAGCCATTCGTGATATTAATCCAGAGCTATATTTGTATGGATTAGCCAATAGTGCATTTATACAAGCTGCAAAAAAGTATGAATTACGCCTTGTACAAGAAGCATTTGCTGATCGTACCTATCAACCCGATGGAACATTAACGAGCCGCACCGAGAAATATGCGCTGATTAAAAATGAAGAGACGGCGATCCATCAAGTATTACAGATGGTACAAGAAGGTAAAGTAAAGGCTGCGGATGGAACTGTTATTACAATGCATGCACAAACGATTTGTTTACATGGTGATGGTGAGAAAGCTGTCCAATTTGCAAAAGAAATACACAGAACATTTCGATTAAAAGATATTTTTGTCTGTGCACCTAAATAATATAAGGGGATGATAGAGATGGTGAAGTTAATAGGGATATTGCTTGTTGCTGTAGGATTTTTATTTCGCTTAAATACACTGCTAGTTGTTATGGTAGCAGGAGTCGTAACGGGTATGGTATCGGGGATGAGCTTTTATAAGGTCATAAGTATGTTTGGAACATTTTTTATAGAAAACAGATATATGTCTATGCCTATTTTGTTGACTCTTCCAGTAATTGGTATATTAGAGCGATATGGATTAAAAGAAAGAGCAGAGGCATTAATTACGAAATCGACAGGAGCTACAACTGGGAGAGTACTTATGTCCTATTTTACCATTCGGGAAGCTTCAGCAGCAGTAGGGCTGAATATTGGGGGACATGCACAAACAGTAAGACCTTTAGTTGCACCGATGGCAGAAGGTGCTGCACAAGGACGATATGGAAAGCTTCCTGAAACATTGAAAGAGAAAATTAAAGCGAATGCCGCCGCAGCTGAAAATACAGCATGGTTTTTTGGCGAAGATATTTTCATCGCAACAGGTGCTATTTTATTAATGAAAGGTTTTTTTGACTCTGTAGGAATGCATGTAGGTGTTTGGGATATGGCACTATGGGGAATTCCAACAGCGCTTTCAGCCTTTTTTGTCAGTTGGGTTCGATTTAGACAGTTTGATAAACAAATTGCAGTTGTTATGAAAAAAGAAAAACAACTAGACAAGGAGGTAATGTAGAGTGAGCCTTATTACGCTCGATACAATTTACTATTTGTTAGGAGTTATTGTAGCTTTTATAGCTATTCGCGTGGCGTTTGATAAACAGCATCCAAATCGAATTGGCTCTAGTTTATTTTGGGCATTATTTTCTATTACATTTTTATTTGGAAAAATAATCCCTCCTTTTTACATTGGTTGTATGGTGTTAGTAATGGTTATTTTAGCATCTGTCAATAAAGTAACGAAATCAAATGAGAAAGAAGCTCCTACGGAAGAACGTGTAAAACAGGCGAAAAAACTTAAAAATAAAATCTTTCTACCAGCAATTTCAATCCCGATATTTACAATTATTGGAACATTGACATTGGGTAAAATGAAATTTGGAAATGTGTCTTTAGTAGACCCTGAAAAAGTAACATTAATTGCGTTAGCATTAGGAGCATTGCTTGCTTTCACTATGGCGATGGGAATTACAAAGGCGAAAATGACAGCGCCTGTACAAGAAGGGAGTAGATTATTACAAGCTGTCGGCTGGGCTGTGATTTTGCCACAAATGTTAGCGGCGCTTGGTGGGATTTTTTCAAAGTCAGGTGTTGGACAAGTTGTTTCTGATTTAGTTGGTCAAGTATTGCCGACAGAATATCCATTTATTGCTGTGATGGCGTATTGTTTAGGGATGATGTTATTTACAGTTGTAATGGGAAATGCCTTTGCTGCTTTTGCTGTGATTACAGGCGGAATAGGACTACCTTTAATCGTTCAAATGCATGGTGGTAATCCGGCTATTATGGCAGCACTTGGTATGTTTGCAGGATATTGCGGAACATTGTTAACGCCAATGGCAGCCAATTTTAATATTGTCCCAGCAATGTTGTTAGAGTTAAAAGATAAAAATGCAGTCATTAAGGCGCAGGCGCCGATTGCTATTACTATTTTTGTAATTAATATGTTCATTATGTACGGACTTGTATATCGCTTTTAATAGGGAGTGTTGTAGATGAAAACAGTATTGTTAACAGGGTTTGACCCTTTTGGAGGAGAGAAAATGAATCCTGCTTGGGAAGTAGTCAAAGCATTACATGAAAAAGAAGGAAATGGGTATAAGGTGATTAGTAAACAGATTCCAACAGTATTTCATAAGTCAATCGAACAGCTAGAGTCATATATAGATGAGTTTAATCCAGAACTAATCATTTGCATTGGACAAGCTGGAGGAAGGGCTGATATTACAGTAGAGCGTGTTGCAATTAATGTCGATGATGCAAGAATTCCAGATAATGAGGATTATCAACCAATCGATGTTCCAATTATAGAAGGTGGACCTGTTGCATATTGGTCGACACTTCCTATAAAGGCGATTGTAAAGAAACTTCGTGAGGAGGGAATACCAGCTTCTGTATCACAAACTGCTGGTACTTTTGTTTGTAATCACCTTTTCTATGGACTGATGCATCAATTAGCGACAAAGAATAAAAATACGCGCGGTGGTTTTGTACATATTCCATTTCTCCCTGAGCAAGCTAGTCTTCATGTTAATCAGCCAAGCATGTCGATTTCGACGATTATAGCGGGTATCCAATTATTAATCGAAGTTGCGTTACAAGTGGAAAAAGATATTGTAGAATGCGGGGGAACTACACATTAAGTAAATGACAACTGGTATAATGTAGAAAGAAATCTACATAGAGGTGAGAGTTATGCAGCAATACAAAGAAGTTCGCTCCATTCTAGAAAATGCAAAGAAAATAACGGTATTAACTGGCGCAGGTGCAAGTACAGAAAGTGGAATACCTGATTTTCGCTCAGCAAATGGATTATATGCGGATGCAAAAGTAGAAATGTATTTATCGAGAGGATATTATAATCGCAATCCAAAAGAATTTTGGAAACATTATAAAGAGATTTTTCAAATTCGTACATTTCATCAATATAAGCCGAATCGCGGACATACATTTTTAGCAAAGTTAGAAGAAGAAGGAAAAGATGTGACAGTATTAACGCAAAATATTGATGGTTTACACCAATTAGGCGGTAGTAAACATGTCATTGATTTACATGGAACATTGCAAACGGCGCACTGTCCGAAATGTAAAACGAAATACGATTTACAATATATGATTCATCATGAAGTACCGCGCTGTGAAACGTGTCAGTTTATTTTAAATCCCGATGTTGTTTTATATGGTGATACACTACCACAATATCAAAATGCGATTCAACGTTTATATGAAACGGATGTATTATTAGTTATGGGAACGTCCTTAAAAGTACAACCAGTCGCATCATTTCCGCAAATTGCAAAGAGAGAAGTAGGAGCAACAACTATTTTAGTAAACGAAGAATTAACGGGGCAAGAACATCATTTCGATTATGTATTTCAACTTAAGATCGGTGACTTTGTAAAGAGAATATAAAAATTTACGAAATCCTTTTTCAAAAGAAAAATTAATAAATAAAGTGAAAACAGCCGTGTTTCAATATGAAGCACGGCTACTTTTTATAAGTATTTGCTTCTATCAAGAAGCGGTGCTGGTTTACTTCGTGTAAGAAAGAATCTGTTTATTTTTTGATGGCTAATCCATACACAAGTGTTTCACTAGGAGTCGTAATACTAAAACCAGTCGTTTTATAATCGAGCTTGAATGTATCGCCTACATATTCTTCTGTAAATGAATCCATTTGAATAACGAGATGTTCATCTTCATATACGGCTTCATCTGCACAATAGGAATCCATAATGAAATCAATATCGACAAAAATACTGCAAGAGTTTGTCATTGTTCCTCGAATTCGGATGATTTTTTTAGTATCGGAACTGAATCTTTGGATTGCTACTTTTGCTTCGTTAGTTATACGAATGTTCATGAAATCCCAACCTTTATATATATTCTTATATGTATTATGACAAAAACATACGAAATGAGAAAGGGGGATAGATGTATAACGAATGATTGATTCAAAAGTAGAGATGGTACTGTAAAGGAGCTGTTCCATAAGTCAAATTTTCGACTATGTGACACTCCCTTTTGTTTTAGAAACGTTGATATATCAATGTTTTTGTTTTTACATTTTGAAGGAATTTACCCTTTTGGGACAGCCCTTCTCCATAAATGTAAATGATTAAAAGAAAGGAAGAGAGAAGAGATAAAAAAATACCAGCAAACATAAGTATGCTTGCTGGTATGCATTCATTATAATTCACATTTATCAAGTGGAACGATTTTAGTTTTCTTTACAAATTTATAACCAAGCCAAATGATAAGGAAGAGTGGAAGTCCAATATAGGAAACGAGTACGCCGTTCCAATCGATAGATTCCCCCATAAATGCGCCATAGTTTTGTCCTAAAATAACGATTAGGCAAAGTGTAAAGGCGAAGATTGGACCAAATGGGAACCATTTTGCTTTATACGGTAAATCATTTAAGTCTTTTCCTTGGGCAACATATGCTTTACGGAAGCGGTAGTGACTAATAGCGATTCCGACCCAAGCGATAAAGCCGGACATTCCAGATGCGTTTAATAACCAAACGTATACAACACCATCTCCGAATAAGGAAGCTAAGAACGCTGCGCTACCAACTAATGAGGTAGCGATTAAAGCATTTACTGGTACACCACGTTTATTTAGTTTTCCTAAACACTTCGGTGCTTTTCCTTGACGGGCTAAATCCCAAAGCATACGAGTAGAAGCATACATTCCAGAGTTTCCGGCAGATAGAACAGCAGTTAAAATAACAGCGTTCATAACAGAAGCAGCGAAAGCGACACCAGCTTTTTCAAATACAAGTGTAAATGGACTTACAGTAACATCGCTTGCAGCAAGGCTATCTGTTGTATAAGGAATCAATAATCCGATAACAAGAATAGCGAAAATATAAAATAGTAAAATGCGCCAAAAGATAGAACGAATTGCTTTTGGAATGCTGCGCTCTGGATCAGAAGTTTCACCTGCGGCTACACCTAATAATTCAGTTCCTTGGAATGAGAATCCGGCTGCCATAAAGACACCGATAATAGCCATAATGCCGCCGTTAAATGGTGCATCTGCAACTGTGAAATTTTTAAAACCGACTGGTTCTCCGCCCATAATGCCGAAAATCATCATAAATCCAACGACTAAAAAGAGAATAACAGTTGCTACTTTAATGAGTGCAAACCAATATTCCGCTTCGCCAAATCCTCTGACGGATAAATAGTTTAAAAGAAACATAATAGCTAAACAAATGGCACTCCAAATAAGAGAAGGAGTATCGGGAAACCAAAATTTCATAATTAATGTTACAGCAGCAAGCTCTGCTGCAATTGTGATTGCCCAGTTATACCAATAATTCCAGCCAAGTGCAAATCCAAGTGATGGATCAACGAATTTTGTTGCGTACGTGCTAAAAGACCCAGCGACAGGCATATATGCTGCTAATTCAGCTAAGCTTGTCATTAAAAAATAAACCATAATTCCAATTGCGGCATATGCGACAAGTGCGCCGCCAGGACCAGCTGAGTGAATAACACCGCCGCTGGCAAGAAATAAACCAGTACCAATTGTACCACCGAGAGAGATCATTGTAAGGTGACGCGATTTCAGTCCTCGTCGCAGTTCACCTTGATTTTTTGTGGATTGTTGCGTTTTAGAGGTAGCTTGATCTGCTATATTATGCATGTGTAACACTCCTTTTTTTTAAGATAGGAAGGAGCGGGGGAATATAAAAAACCGCCAAAGGACTTTGGCGGAACGTTTCAAAATAACCACCCCATCATACCCTTCCGTTAAGATAGCACCCCACGTTTACACGGTATTTTGTATACGTGACAGTTCTGTTCCTATTCGGAGACAGCCCCAACTTATATTCCCAGAGAAGAAATATAAACTTCGGCAACTTTTCCTTTCAAGCGGGGTCATAGACATTCTCTGTGCCTCATCCGCCTTACTCTTAAAAGTCGCAACCTCTACCTCATCGGATTGATGAGGATTTGTTTATTGCTATGATTTTTAATATATGGCAATTGTAATGACTTTCTGAAAATATTGCAAGGGATTTTTGTAGGAAAGAATCAAAAAAAGTTGGTTATTGTATCGGAAACGTTTTCAAAACTCCACCCGAACCTATTTTGTATGTAAATAGAATGATAAAAAAGTTATTATACAAATGTTTCGCAAAAAAGAAGAGAAAATCCTTTAAAAATTAAAAGAAAATTCAGAAAAGATAAAAATCGACAAAATATTTAATTTTAAAAGAAAATTCGTTATTTTTTTGATATCCTTTTTAGGAAGCGTATTGATGAAAGGGGAAAGAGAATGAGTTTAGAAACAAAAAGATTAAAGATTATACCATGTACAGAAGAAACGCTTTATATGACGGCTGAACAAGGATACGATAACGGACCACATATTGAAAATTATGTTCGGAAATTAAAAGAAGATGCTTCCTTGCTGTATTGGGGAAGTTGGCTTGTTGTTCGAAAAAGCGATGGTAGGATGATTGGTGACATTGGATTTAAAGGTGCACCAAATAGACAGAAAGAAGTGGAAATTGGATATGGGTTTCTTGAGGAATATTGGAACAAGGGATATGCAACGGAAGCAGTAGGAGCGCTGGTTCGCTGGGCATTTCAGACTTTAAAAGTTGAAACAATACGAGCTGAAACACTTCATAATAATATCGGGTCCATTCGTGTGCTGGAAAAATTAAATATGAAACAAATAGGCAAAACGGAAAAGATGATAAAGTGGCAATTAAGATAGCGTAGAATAAATAAAAAAGCATGATCCTTTAAGCGGTATCATGCTTTTTGTATTAAGGTAATATTTGTTTTTGGTCAGTTGGATAGTTAACGCTTTGTTTTGTTAACTGGGAGTGATTGCGAATAGATAAAAATAGAGCGATGATAACGATAAGTCCTACAGCAATATAAGAAAGTGTAATAATCGTTGGATCTACTTGGAATGCTGTAAGAAGTGTTCGAATGTTTGTGAAGATAATAAGACCACCAACAAGTACGCCAAGTAAATGAGACGGTACAATTCGAACTAACCATGCTGCAATCGGAGCGGCAATAATCCCACCTAACATTAAAGCAAATACCCAAAACCAGCTTACTTGTTCCCATCCTAAAGAAATGAAAAACCCAATTGTTGCGGCTAATGCGACAGGAAATTCACTCGTATCTACAGAACCAATCACTTTTCTTGCTTCATTCCCACGCGCGAGAAGTACTGGTGTAGTGATAGGGCCCCAGCCTCCGCCGCCAGTTGAGTCAACGAATCCCGCGAATAAACCGAGAGGAATCAGTTGTTTGCTAGACATACGCTTGTTAGATGAAACGATTTGTTTTTGAATAATAAATCGTAATAAAATGTAGACACCTAAAGTGAATAAAAATAAAGAAATGTACGGTTTAATTACATCACCAGGTAAATTGCTTAAAAAACAAGCGCCGACAAAAGCGCCGATTGCTCCTGGTAATGTAAGCTTTGAAACAGTATATTTATCGACATTTCCAAAGCGTAAATGGGAAAGGCCAGATGCGGCTGTTGTGACTACTTCAGCTAAATGAACGGAAGCAGAAGCAACGGCTGGTGCGATTCCAAACATTAATAATAAAGAGGTAGATGTGACCCCATACGCCATTCCAAGTGCTCCGTCAATGAGTTGAGCAAAAAAACCAATAATAGCAAAGACAATTAATTTCTGCATATATAATCCCCCTAATAATAAATGAAAAAGGCGCTTTTCTCGTGTGAGAAAAGCGCCTTTGGTTTTTCCAATCAGCATAATATAAATTTTTTATTATTATAATGCATATTAAACTCATAAATCAACTAGGTTTTGAAAAGTTTTTTGAATTGATTGAAATAACAGAATGGTTATATAATAAAAAGATGTAGATTAGAGGAGGGAAAAGCATGTTAGCATTTGATCATCTCGTTCATGCTGTTCGATGTACACCAAAAGAAGCGGAAAAACAAATGAAGGAACTCGGATTCCATACGATGCAAGGCGGAGAACATACAGATTGGGGAACGTGGAATAGTTTATGTTATTTCGATTTATCTTATATTGAGTTTTTAGCAATGCAAGATGAAGAGAAAGCGAAAGTAGCAAATAATCCACTTGTTCAGGAAACGGTTGCGAAATTACAAGAGGCGGAAGGGCTGCTGCAAATTGCGATTCGGACAGATTGTATGGAAGAACTTGCGAATCGTTTGGAGAAAAAAGGGATAAACGTAATGGGGCCAATGGAAGGAAAAAGAATGAGAAACGATGGCCGTCTATTAGAATGGAAAATGTTATTTGTGGAACAAGAAAAAAATGGTCCAAAACTCCCTTTCTTTATACAGTGGGGAGATCATGATGAAAGTAGAAGAGCTGACTTACAGAAGGCGGGAATCATCGCTCCCCATCATAATGAAGTAAAAGAAATGAAAACCATTTTTTACGCAGTGAAAAATGCTCGTGAAACAGTGAAACGATGGAAAGAGCTCCTGGAAGTGCAAGCAAGCTCTTCGGATATTCATCAAGAATGGAATGCGATTTGCCAAAGTGTATCATTTGGAAATGTCAGAATTCAATTTTGTGAGCCTATTGGTGAAGGATTCGTTCAAAAGCAGTTAGAAAAAAATGGGGAATATCCTTTTGCAGTGGAATTACAAGGAACGCATCATCATAAGAGTAAAAAACAAGTGTTAGGTAGTGTATACATCTATTAATCGGGGGAGTCGATGTGCAAGAAGTTTTAACGGAATTAGAAAAACGATTAAATTGGCCTCATATTGTAAAGTGTACCGTTATTTCAAAAGGATTTTCGCTAGATCAAAAGTATAAAATTGAACTAGAAAACCGTGAGCGTTATTTTATAAAAGTATGTGATCGTGTAGCTCGTAAACGTAAACAGGAAGAATACGGATATATGAGTCGTTTGGAATTATTAGAGGTACCAATGCCAAAACTACTTCATTTTGTAAATCTTGATTCATGCAATCAATGTGTACAAGTATTTGAATGGATGGAAGGAGAAGATGGAAAAGATATACTTGCCAAATTGACTGAGAAAGAGCAATACATAGCTGGAAAAAGGGCGGGAGAAGTATTAAAGGCAATTCATACTGTGAAGGAAAAGAATGTAGAAGAATCTTGGGAAACGTTACGATGGAATAAATATAAGAAATACGTGCAAGCGTTGGAAGAATATGAGACTGATTTTATTGATATAAAACGAGTGTTAACTTTTGTAGAAACTCATAAACATCTATTACAAGACCGTCCGGTTGTATTTTTACATGACGATTTTCACCCAGCGAATCTTATGTTTTATCATAATGAGTTTCGTGCTGTGATTGACTTTGCAAGATTTGATTTTGGAGATCCAATTCATGATTTTTATAAATTATCTTTGTTTACAGTCGATACGAGTGTACCATTTGCAGTTGGACAAATTCACGGATATTGCGAGGATGAACCACCGCTTCATTTTTGGAAGTTATATGCCTTGTACGCAGCAATGATTTTCCCCGCAGATATTGTGTGGACACATCGAATCACACCTAACTTAGTAGAGAAAATGAAAATAAGGTTAAGAAGAATTGTAGAAGAACATAATGGTTTTACATCGTATATTCCAAATTGGTATAAACCTTTAATAAAGCTATAATAAATATAGAATAATGGGAGGTGTACGTATGGATAAAATAGCAGTTATATCAGATATTCACGGTAATATTCCTGCGTTAGAGACAGTTCTTGAAGATATAAAATTAAGAGGGATAGAGCGAATTTTTTGTTTAGGTGACTTAGTAGGGAAAGGGCCGCAGTCTAGCGATGTCATCGATATTGTTTGTAAAGAATGCGAGCAAGTTGTAATGGGGAACTGGGATGATTTCATCACAAAGCCGACTGAATTTGAAACGTTAAAGTGGCATCAAAATCAGCTTTCAGAAGAACAGATGGATTATTTAAGAGGACTGCCGTTTTCAATTGAATTTATAATGAGTGGAAAATTGATTCGGATGTTTCATGCTTCGCCTAGAAGTGTATATGAAAGAATTCAGCCGCATGCTTCAAGAGAAGAGCGGATGAGCATGTTTGAAAATAGTAATGTTACAAAAAACATCGAAGGTGACAGAAAGCCAGATGTTGTTTGCTATGGAGATGTCCACCAAGCGTTTGTTCAAAACTTTAAAGGAAAAACATTATGTAATGCTGGGAGTGTAGGAAATCCTCTTGAGATTACACAAGCTTCTTATTTAATCTTTGAAGGTATATATGATCAAAAAGAGCCAGCGAGTTTTTCGATTCAACTTGTCCGCGCCCCATATAACATTGAACTTGCGATACAGATAGCAAAAGAATTTGATATGCCAGAAATTGATGCTTATATACAAGAATTGACGACAGCTCAGTATCGCGGATTAAAAAAATAGATTCATATATGTAAAAGAGAGGTATATTCTGAAATAATAATATACAATTTTAAATATGTGAATTATAATGAATACATATTTTTAAAAACTCCTAGGATAAAGAGGAGGAGGTAGTATGAATAAAAAGTTTAGAATATTGATGAAAATTACACCGCCCTTTAGTATCGTTTTCCTGTTCATCGGTTTAACAATCGGGATATTGGGCGTATTCGATCAGAATGTAAAAACGATAACCGCATCATTATTTATTATGATTCAATCTGTGCTTGCTCTCCTATATGTGAAATCTTTTAAACAAATATGGGGGAACAAGCTATAAATAGAAAAAGCGCAAGGAATTTCCTTACGCTTTTTCTATTTTAGACAAGTTTTCATTGCACGATGTAAACGAGAGATTCCCTCATCTATTTGATTGATGTTTACTTTTCCATACGATAATCGAATATAGCCATCCTTTGCACCGAAAATACTACCGGGCATAAAGGCAATACCTTGTTTTAAACTCTGCATAATAAGTTGTTTTTCATTAATCGGTTTCTTTACTTTTCCCCATATGTAAATTCCACCATTTGGATTGGAAAAAGAAATGTAGTCTTGAAGATAACAGTTTAAAGAATGAACAAGAAGATCTCTTTTTTGCGCTAGTTGTCTTCGCAGTTGTTCCATATGCATATGAAACGGAACGGTTTCAAAAAACTGTTGCATGAGCCACTGCGGGAGCACGCTCATTCCTAACTCCATTTGGTGGCGTGCGTCTGACAATCTTTCCACTACAGACTGCGGAGCAACGAGCCAGCCAATTCGAAGGCCTGGTGCAATCATTTTAGATAAGGAATGAACATAAATAACTGTGCCATTTTCATCAATGGATTTTAAAGTTGGACACGGCTTTTTCTTTTCCAGTGTTAGCAAACTGGATGGATCATCTTCTACAATTGGAATACGTAAATCTGCGCATAGTGATAACAGTTTTTTTCTCCGGTTTGGGTGCAGCATCGTACCTGTTGGATTTTGAAAATTCGGGTTTAAAAAAATCATTTTAATGCGGTGCTTACGATATAACTCTTGCACATCTTCTGGATGAATTCCATGCTCATCAACCGGTAATGGGAAAATTCGAATACCAGCAGACTGGAAGAGCGGTAATGAATAACAATGCGATGGGCTTTCAAATGCAACTGCATCGCCCGGGTTTAATAAACATTGTACAATTAGGTGAAGTGCTTGCTGCGCACCAGATGTAATCATAATGGATTGTTCTGTCGCATCAATGTGTAGATACTCTCTCATATATTTTACTGTTGCCTGTCTTAACGGAAGATAGCCTTGTGGATGATCATAGCTAAGCGACTGAGTGAAAGGTTGCGTTTGTAAAATCATTTGCAGTTGTTCATGAGGAAATAGATCACAACCAAGTTCCCCGTTGGCAAAATCAATGATATTTTCATTTTGTTGTACTTGCTCCCGAATATGGCGAAGGAGTGGTAAATTTGGTAAGAACGTACCGCCTTCTACGAATCCTCTCCAGTTCGGTGTTAATGTAGGGGAAACGCCCCACATATGCGTACTCACACGTGTGCCTCTCCCTGCCTTACTCTCTACAATTCCCATCGTCCGAAGTTCATTATAAGCAGTTGTAACAGTACTGCGGTTAATATTGAGATGCATGGCAAGCTTTCGTTCTGAAGGTAGAAAACTACCAGGAGGAAGTTCTCCGTACATAATACGTCTTTCAATGAAATCAACAACTTGTTGATAAATTGGAACTTTGCTATTCGTATCTAATTTCCACTCCATTTATATCGTCCCCTTAGTTCTCATTATCGTCATTATAACAAATTGGTTGGGTAAAAAAACAGCCAATTGGATGGTGTAGTGTCCAGCCAATTTTACTATGCTAATAGTGGAAGGGGAGAGTAAGATGAAGCGATGGCAAATGGAATGGCTCCTCGTATCAGTTGCTTTAGTATGGGGAGCGAACTATACAATTGGAAAATATGGAGTGGCGTATATGTCATCCATTCAATTTAATAGTTTACGTTTTTTAGTAGCATCTCCGGTATTATTAGTGATTACATTTATGTTGGAGCGCTCGTTACGTATTGAAAGAAAAGATTGGTTTAGATTGGTAGTAGTTGGAATTGTTGGAACAACGTTATATCAAACGTTATTTATGTTATCTGTCAAATATACTTCAGCTACAAATGCGTCGTTATTAATCGCGATGTCACCAATTTTTACAGGGATTTTAGCAGTGCTACACAAACAAGAACGCTTTTCAATGAAAATTCAAATTGGTTCGGTACTATCGTTTAGTGGGGCAGCGCTCGTATTATTAACTGGACATACGAGTCAATCTACATATGAGTATGCTTGGCTCGGCAATGGAATCGGACTAGTCGCTGCCATTGCATGGGGATGGTACCCAATCCTTGCGCAACCACTTATTACAAAGTATTCAGCGATGCGAGTAACTTCTTGGTCTACATTAATTGGAATTGTACCGCTCGTTATATATTGTTTATTCCACGCAAGTACATTAACATGGCCGGCGGATACATTAAGCTGGGGATCATTAATATATTCAATTGTATTTGCGACCATTTTCGGTCTTGCGATGTGGTACGTTGGCATTAGTAAAATTGGTTCTACAAAAGTAATGGTTTATATGTATCTTGTTCCATTATTTGCAGTTATTTTTGCAGCGATGACCATCGGAGAGAGAATAACGATAATGCAGGTAATAGGCGGCCTTATTATATTTCTCGGTTTATATGTTGTGAAAAAAGGAACAATTAAAAAGCCTTCTTTCCATTTGAACAAGGTGAGTGAATGATGAAAACGTTCACTTCATAAGAAAAAGAGTCCATCCTCTATGTATATAGAGGATGGACTCTTTTTCTTAACATTTCGATAAAATGTGTGTTGTTTTTCAAAGGAATCACTTTTTCAGTGCCTCCTGCGTAGAAGGAGGCCGTTTTTTATCTATTTAGGCGAGAAGACACCCACCTCAAGGAATGTGGAGGGTGTAACCCAATGAGTAGGTGGGTGATGAATCGCCTTCGAACAAGAGATGGTTCACTTGTTCGAAGGCGATTGTTCGACTGTTCGAGTGCGATTTGTAGTAAATGAAAAATAGCTTGTGTACGAGTGCCAAATCCCTTTTGCTCTTTGTATGCATCCACTCTATTCAAGAGGGTTTTTGGGAATCTTAGCATAACTGATTGTTTTTCCATATTTCCGCCTTCAAAATAGCATACAAAGTATACCTAATTTGATATACTATATATATCATAACACATAAGGAGGTGAAAGTCATGCTAGTCAATAAAGCGTATAAGTTTCGCATCTATCCAAATAAAGAACAAGAGATACTGATTGCTAAAACAATTGGATGTTCTCGTTTTGTATTCAACCACTTTTTAGCGAAGTGGAATGATACATACAAAGAGACAGGCAGAGGATTAACTTATAACACTTGTTCTTCTCAATTAACACAACTAAAGAAAGAATTAAATTGTTTAAAAGAAGTGGACAGTATTTCGCTTCAATCCTCATTAAAAAACCTCGCTGATTCATATTCACGATTCTTTAAAAAGCAGAACAAAGCCCCACGTTTCAAATCGAAAAAGGATAAAATTCAATCTTATACAACAAAACATACGAATGGAAATATTGCCATTGCAGGAAACAGAATCAAGTTACCTAAACTTGGATTCGTGAAGTTTACAAAAAGTCGTGAAGTAGAAGGGCGTATTCTTAATGCTACAATTAGACGAAATCCAAGTGGCAAGTATTTTGTTTCGATTCTTGTTGAAACAGAAGTACAAGAACTTCCTAAAACTAATTCATCTGTTGGTATAGATGTTGGTCTTAAAGATTTTGCGATTCTTTCAACGGGTGAAGTTTTTAGTAATCCTAAATGGTTTCGTAAACTGGAAGAAAAATTAGCGAAGGCGCAACGTGTTCTTTCTAGGCGACAGGAATTAGCGTTAAAACGAAAATGCAAATTAGATGAAGCAAAAAACTATCAAAAACAAAAACGTAAAGTAGCTCGTATTCATGAGAAAATCGCAAATGCAAGAACTGACTATTTGCAAAAAATCTCTACTTATATTGTCAAAAACCACGACATCATTGGTATGGAAGATTTGCAAGTGTCAAATATGTTGAAAAATCATAAACTAGCAAAAGCAATTAACGAAGTGAGCTGGTCACGATTTCGTACCATGTTAGAATACAAAGCGAAATGGTATGGCAAACAAGTAGTTGTTGTGTCAAAAACATTTGCTTCTAGTCAGTTATGTTCTTGTTGTGGTTACCAAAACAAAGACGTTAAGAATCTCAATCTTCGTGGATGGGATTGTCCTTCTTGTGGTACACATCACGATAGAGATATTAACGCAAGTATCAATCTGAAAAATGAAGCTATAAGACTTCTAACCGTAGGAACTACGGGGTTAGCCTAATCAAAACTTTCGATTACGAAAGTGTTCTTAGGAATCTCCCACTTCAAGTAAGTTCGCAAGAACTACTAAGTGGCGAGTAGTTCAATATGTTGTTCTATAATCCTTATTTTTAAGTTTCTTTCTAACATCCATAAAGGCAAGAATCATTATTATTGTGCAAATTAATTTTAACCAACGAACTTCTCGATGAAATAATAGTCCAGATATAACATCGTAAGCATATAAAAAAACAATGATTGGAAAGAGCCATCGCATAAAGTTCAAATCTTTTAAACGGTACTTATATTTGCTAATCTTTTTCCACATAAATGGGCTTCACTCCTGATTCATTGAAGTTTTGTAATTTTTCTTAATAATATCTTTCGCATTGTTAATAAGGAACGCAAGGAAAAGAACAGCTAGAATACCACTAATCCATGCATATTTGCTGCCAGTTGTATACTTATTATAGAAGGTTAAGGTATTCCATATAAAAAGAATGATTGAACAGATGGTAGCGGTAACGATTGAACCAAAACTTCTCATGATTGACACCTCACTTTTAAAGTTTATTATATAATTATACATTAAAATAAATAGATTTAAAATAAATAGATTTAAAATAAATAGATTTAAAATAAATAGATTTAAAATAAAATGTAAAGGAATTATTCTAGCAGGTGAATACAGTTAGAAAAAATGTTGAGATTCATCTTCAATTGATTAAAAGTCTTACTCCCACCTCATTTTTTGGCTTTCGCTGGATTTTGAGGTGGGAGTCTTACTGCTTGTTAAAGAATATAATAGGGGTATTTGTGACGGTTCTGTTCGTACAGGGAAAGTAAAAAATATAATTTAGATATTCACAATTTCTCTATACTTTTCATAAATTGAAGCCGCCACTACTGTATCTAAAAAGGCAACCCCAACTGATTTGAATAAAGTAATCTCATTCGGATTTGAACGTCCTTGTTTCTTTCCTATAATAATATCTCCAAGTTCACTATATATGTTTGAAAAATCCCATTCATTTTGTTTGCTTGCAATCAAGAAATCTCCAGCTTCATGTTGTACACCTTCTATTGTATCTACAATAATTTTATTGCTGCGCTGTAATGTAGTGACATCAAGTTCTTGCATATGAGGCTGATAAGTTGAGACGTATTGATATTAATGGGATTAAAAGACGTTCACTTTAAACGGTCACTTTTAGCGTCACTAGCCTACGATGACTTTAGCGATTTCCTCAGCTACAGACTTTTGCATGTCAGGTATAACGTGACTATACGTATTAAGTGTCGTCTGTATATCCGTATGTCCTAATCTATCTGCAATCAATTTTACATTCACATTCTGTTGTATCAGAATTGTCGCATGAGTATGTCGTAAATCATGGAATCGGATTGAAGGAAGACCAAGCTTATCTGATAAATGGTGGAATGTAATACGTAAATTACGTGGAAGGACCGGTTTACCTTCTTGTGTACATACCACTAAATCGAAATCTTGGTATTTATCTCCTGCAAGCAATCGCTCAAGATCAATTCTTTGCTTACGCTCCTTCAACTCATCAATCAGACCAGGCGGAATATGGATAGACCGTATACTAGATGCGTTTTTAGCACCTATTTTAATTTTAGCGGTTCGAGTTACGGTTTGGCGTACGTAAATAATGCCGTTTTCGAAATCGATATCTTGCCAACGTAATCCTAATATTTCGCCTTGGCGCATGCCTGTTTGGAGTGCGATTGAAAAAGCGATAAAATGGCGTGTTAGAGAGTTGAGTTTTTTAGCTTCTTTTAAAAAGAAGTTTACTTCCTCTATTGTCCATACTTTAATTTCTTTTTTCGACAACTTTGGAAGTGTGATACCGATAGTAGGATTTTCTTTAATTAATTTGAACGTTTTAGCTTTTTTTAGTGAAGCACTTACAATACGAAAGACTAAATGAATAGTGTAATTTGAATAGCGTTTTTCCACTACTAGAGTATTTACGAAATTTTGCAATAGCATAGGCGTCATTTGCTGTAAATCTAAGTGGCCTAACCGAGGATGAATTATATTTTTATAATAACCGATGTTCATTTCATAAGTAGACTCTTGTATACTGAACTTTCTTTCTTCGAACCATTGGCTCATATAGGTCTCATAAGTCATCTTTGTTGTGCTAATAAATTCTTTATTTAAAATTTCTGCTTTTAGTTTTGTCATCTCTTCTTCCGCTTCACGTTTTGAAGAAAAACCTCTACGTCGAATTTGTCTACGTTTTCCTGTCATAGGGTCCTTCGCAATATTAAATACGTAATCCCATTTACCTGTCTGTTTATTTTGTTTAATACTACCGTTCATAATCTTATGACCTCCATTTATAAGTCACAAGACACGACGATCAACGTTTATTACATTTATTTTAACGCTGTGGTCACGCTTTGTATAGGGATATACAAAACATGATTATTGATTCTACTATTTTACTAGCTTTTTGTGTCGAATTATTATTTGTATAAAAGGTGAATTTTGGAAAAGTATAAGGTTATAGAAATAAGGAGGATGAGGACGAATATGATTCAGGATATATGTTCAAAATATTTATCACTATTATCTAATCTAAATCAGTTTTCGGAGGCTGATGTTAAAGAGAAAGTTGTTGTTCCAATATTAACAGAGTATCTTGGGTATAAAGAAGAATGGATTGAACGTGAAAAAAGTTAAATAACACTCGAAAAGCTGTAGACTTATTGATAGAGGATAAGAAGAAAAATGTTGTAGCAGTTGAAGTCAAAAAACGAGCTAAGTTAAATGATCAAGATATTTTACAACTTGCTGGATATCTTAATATTGAAAGTATTCGGTGGGGGATTCTAACAAACGGTGTCGAATGGATACTTTTAAATCATGATATAAAAGGTGAATTTAAAGATAAAATAGTTTTTCGTATTAATTTGTTTAGTAATAAAATAGGTGACTATAATAGTGAATATTTATTTTTTTTCAATTATAATAATTTGTTTGAAACAGCAAAAACAAATTATTATCGAGATATACAACAATTCAAGAAATATGTTTATAAAGGTGGATTTGAGTCAATATTTTGGACACAAAAAAGTTAAATCTAAGCTACCTTTTTAGCTAGATCTTCTATTGCTTGAGGAGTTTTATAACCAATGCTACTATGAATTCGTT
>NZ_JAKUEH010000022.1:0-51237 GCF_022662815.1 Bacillus cereus group sp. BfR-BA-01492 | reverse complement strand
AGGTTAGGGGTTCGACTCCTCTCGGGCGCGCCATTAACGGGAAGTGGCTCAGCTTGGTAGAGCACCTGGTTTGGGACCAGGGGGTCGCAGGTTCAAATCCTGTCTTCCCGATACTTAAAAAACATGGGGCCTTAGCTCAGCTGGGAGAGCGCCTGCCTTGCACGCAGGAGGTCAGCGGTTCGATCCCGCTAGGCTCCACTTTATATGATTTTTATGGCGGTGTAGCTCAGCTGGCTAGAGCGTACGGTTCATACCCGTGAGGTCGGGGGTTCGATCCCCTCCGCCGCTACCATAAAGGACCTTTAGCTCAGCTGGTTAGAGCAGACGGCTCATAACCGTCCGGTCGTAGGTTCGAGTCCTACAAGGTCCACCATTTAAAGTAAATTATATGGAGGTATACCCAAGTCTGGCTGAAGGGATCGGTCTTGAAAACCGACAGGCGGCGAGAGTCGCGCGGGGGTTCGAATCCCTCTACCTCCTCCATTTTAATATCATATATCATCGCGGGGTGGAGCAGTCTGGTAGCTCGTCGGGCTCATAACCCGAAGGTCGCAGGTTCAAATCCTGTCCCCGCAACCAAGGTCCCGTGGTGTAGTGGTTAACATGCCTGCCTGTCACGCAGGAGATCGCCGGTTCGACCCCGGTCGGGACCGCCATTATATAAAGGCTCGGTAGCTCAGTCGGTAGAGCAGAGGACTGAAAATCCTCGTGTCGGCGGTTCGATTCCGTCCCGAGCCACCATTTTGAAATAGCAAGCCGGCTTAGCTCAATTGGTAGAGCAACTGACTTGTAATCAGTAGGTTGGGGGTTCAAGTCCTCTAGCCGGCACCATTTTCAAAATGAGCCATTAGCTCAGTTGGTAGAGCATCTGACTTTTAATCAGAGGGTCGAAGGTTCGAGTCCTTCATGGCTCACCATTTACAATTTTATGCGGGTGTAGTTTAGTGGTAAAACAAGAGCCTTCCAAGCTCTGGTCGAGAGTTCGATTCTCTTCACCCGCTTTTTCTTCTGTGGGCCTATAGCTCAGCTGGTTAGAGCGCACGCCTGATAAGCGTGAGGTCGATGGTTCGAGTCCATTTAGGCCCACCATTATTCCGCAGTAGCTCAGTGGTAGAGCTATCGGCTGTTAACCGATCGGTCGTAGGTTCGAGTCCTACCTGCGGAGCCATTATATAGAGAAGTACCCAAGAGGCTCAAGGGGCTCCCCTGCTAAGGGAGTAGGTCGCTAACGCGGCGCGAGGGTTCGAATCCCTTCTTCTCTGCCAGAAATTTGGCCCGTTGGTCAAGTGGTTAAGACACCGCCCTTTCACGGCGGTAACACGGGTTCGAATCCCGTACGGGTCATATTTAAAGAGATAGCATAATTGCTATCTCTTTTTTCATGTTTCTGAAATGCCATTAGCGACCAGTAGTAAAAATATAATAATGGATAATAGCATAAAACATATACTATTTAATATAATACTGAAGATCATGATGCTAAGTTTTTTGCTTTTAACTCCTAAGATGAAAGCGATAATAAATCCAGCATCGATTATAGAAAATAAAATAATTAAAGTCCATAAATTCACATTTCGTACTAATCTTGTTGTGGAAAATATTAGAAATGCAGCGGTGATTAAAGAAATACTCCAAAGAATAGGAATGGCTATTTTTTTGCTCTCTCGCGAATCCCTCATTATTTCACCTCATTTTTATTATATCAGATCTAATATGGAAGAAAGTGCAGTTTCTTTTTTGTTTGTAGATGATTGAGAAGAAATGGAATATAAAGTGGGTGTTCCATAAAAAACATAAGCCTTCGTTTCCATGTCATAGTAGAGGAAGGTATCGAGATATTGCAAGCAAATAGAAAAAGAAGTATATGTATATACTAATTGGTTTTTTACAATTAACAGGAAGATTGAAAAATGAAATTGATTTCATAGGTAATAGTATAATTTTCTACTATGTGTGAAAAAGTTCACAAATAGGTCATAATTTGTGAATAATTTCACAAATACTTATGCTACAATATGAGTGTAAGGAAGTTAAACAACATTAAATTAGTACTTTAATTAATTAGTTAAACAACAATAATAAATGTTAATCATAGAGAGGGGAATTCACAATGAAAAAAGGTATTAATCGTGTAGTATTAGTAGGAACAGGAGCTGTAGGTTGTAGTTACGCTTATTCCATGATTAACCAAGGTGTAGCTGAAGAATTCGTACTTGTAGATGTGAATGAAGCAAAGGCAGAAGGAGAAGCGATGGACTTAAGCCATGCGGTACCATTTGCTCCATCACCAACAAAGGTTTGGAAAGGTAGCTATGAAGATTGTAAGGATGCTGACATTGTTTGTATCACAGCTGGATTACCACAAAAACCAGGTGAAACTCGTTTAGATTTAGTGGAGAAAAATGCAAAAATCTTTAAGCAGATCGTTCGTAGTATTATGGATACTGGTTTTGATGGTATTTTCTTAATCGCAACTAACCCAGTTGATATTTTAACTTATGTAACTTGGAAAGAATCTGGATTACCAAAAGAGCGTGTAATTGGTTCTGGTACAACTCTTGACTCTGCTCGTTTCCGCTACATGTTAGGCGATTACTTCGATGTGGACCCACGCAATGTTCATGCATATATCATTGGGGAACATGGTGATACTGAACTTCCAGTTTGGAGCCATGCGACAGTAGGCGTTCAAAAGATTAAAAAAATTATGGCTGATAACAAAGAGAAATATTGCCAAAAAGATTTAGAAGATATCTTTGTCAATGTTCGTGATGCTGCTTATCATATCATCGAGCGTAAAGGCGCAACTTACTACGGAATCGGTATGTCACTACTTCGTGTAACGAAAGCAATTTTAAACAACGAGAACAGCGTATTAACTGTATCTGCATATCTTGAAGGCCAATACGGTGAGAAAGATGCTTATGTAGGTGTTCCAGCTATTATTAATCGTCAAGGTGTACGTGAAATTGTTGAGCTTGAGCTGAATGAAGAAGAAAAAGCAAAATTCGCTCATTCTGTAAAAGTATTAAAAGAAACAATGGCACCAGTATTATAAGATAGTTCATAAATGATTTAGAAGCGGGAACTGCTTCCTGCTTCTAAATTTTCATATAAATTCCTTTTCTAGTTCTCATTGTATATCCCCAAAATATACCCCCTTTTTGCTGGAGAAGGATGAAAAAGAGTCCGTCCAAAAGTATAACTTTTGGGCGGACTCTTTTTTGAGTGGTAGCCAAGTAACGAAAATTGTTGAAATTGCCGATATATCATGGTCATTTTTTCTTAAAACGCTTTCAGTGAATGTTCGTCAAATTTCGATATACTTCCTTATAAGGTGATATTTTTTCTCTCAATTATTATGAAAAAACGGATATTTATTTCAAAAGGAACAAGGATATTTCAGTTATGTAGCGAATGTTGAAGGTATTGAAAAATTCTGTCATCTTCGTGAGGTGAACATATTGCGTGTTATATATTGTTTAGAAGAAAGTTTCGAACAATTTCATACAGAGAAAAGTTATGAGAGTTATAAAATATTTGGAGCACATCTCGCAGCAGAAAATGGAGTGCAAGGTGTACGTTTTACTGTATGGGCTCCTCATGCTAAAAATGTAAGTGTTGTTGGAGATTTTAATGAATGGAATGAAAAGCAACATGGAATGCAAAAAGTGACAGAAGCGGGGATTTGGTCGCTATTTATTCCTCAAATAGAAGAAAAAGAAATATATAAATATGCTATTGAGACCGTCAATAGTGAAGTGATTCTGAAAGCAGATCCCTATGCAACATATGCAGAAGTAAGACCAAATACGGCATCTGTTATTTTTGATATAGAGGGATACGAATGGAATGATAAAAATTGGTTTCGTAAAAAGAAAAAAAAATCAATTTATAAAGAAGCAATGGCAATTTATGAATTGCATTTTGGATCATGGAAAAAGAAAGAAGATGGTTCTTTATACTCATATCGTGAAATGGCAGAGGAATTGATTCCTTATATGGTAAATCATCATTTTACTCATATTGAGATTATGCCGCTTGTTGAACATCCGTATGATCGGTCATGGGGATATCAAGGGACGGGATACTATGCAGTGACAAGTCGTTTTGGCATGCCGCATGATTTTATGTATTTTGTCGATGAATGTCATAAATATGGAATCGGTGTCATTTTAGATTGGGTACCGGGACATTTTTGCAAAGATGCTCATGGCTTATATTTATTCGATGGGAGACCAACCTATGAATATAGAGATTTAGACGTACAAGAAAATCGTGTTTGGGGAACGGTAAACTTTGATTTAGGAAAGCGAGAGGTAAGGAATTTTTTAATTTCAAATGCACTATTTTGGATGAAATATTATCATATCGATGGTTTTCGTGTTGATGCAGTTGCGAATATGCTGTATTGGGAGAAAGAGGGAAAAACACAGAGTAATGAATATGCAGTTTCTTTTTTGCGTGAATTAAATGAAGCAATATTTGCAGAAGATGGAGAATTTCTTATGACTGCTGAAGATTCAACAGCTTGGCCCCTTGTAACTGCTCCAACTTATGAAGGGGGATTAGGATTTAATTATAAGTGGAATATGGGTTGGATGAATGATGTTTTGAAATATATGGAGTGTGCCCCAGAGTATCGAAAATATATTCATGAAAAAATGACATTTTCTTTATTATATGCTTACTCAGAAAATTTTATTTTACCTCTTTCGCATGATGAGGTCGTTCATGGAAAGAAATCATTGTTGAACAAAATGCCAGGGAACTATTGGGAGAAGTTTGCACAGCTTCGCTTATTATATGGATATTTTTTTACACATCCAGGAAAGAAATTATTGTTTATGGGAGGCGAATTTGGTCAATTTGATGAGTGGAAAGATCTTGAAGATTTAGATTGGAATTTACATGAATTTGAAATGCATCGTAATATGCATGATTACTTTAAAGAACTCATAGCATTGTATAAGCGTTCTAAACCACTTTGGCAGCTCGATTATTCCCGTGAAGGCTTCCAATGGATTGATGCTGATAATAAAGAGCAAAGTATTTTCTCGTTTATTCGGAAAGGAGATAGAGAAGATGATGTTCTAATTGTGATATGTAATTTTACTAACATTGTGTATGAAAAGTATAAGGTTGGCGTACCAGAGTTTCAATATTATAACGAGATTTTAAATAGTGATGCGATAGCATACGGTGGTTCAGGAAGAATAAACAAAAAGCGTTTAAAAAGCATTTCAGAGCCATATCATAATCAAACTGCTCATGTAGAAATTACCATTCCACCATTTGGCGTATCCGTTTTAAGACCAGTGAAAACGAGAAAGGGGAGCAAAAAACAAGATGGTAAAAAAGCAGAATTGCGTAGCAATGCTACTAGCAGGAGGAAAAGGTAGTCGTTTAAGTGCATTAACAAAAAACTTAGCAAAGCCAGCTGTTCCTTTTGGTGGTAAGTACAGAATTATTGACTTTACATTAAGTAATTGCTCCAACTCTGGAATTGAAACAGTGGGGATTTTGACGCAATATCAACCATTAGAGCTACACAATTATATAGGGATTGGAAATGCATGGGACTTAGACCGAGTGAATGGCGGAGTAACGGTTTTGCCTCCGTACGCAGAATCATCTGGGGTGAAATGGTATACGGGCACAGCGAGTGCCATTTATCAAAATTTGAATTTCTTACGGCAATATAATCCTGAATATGTTTTGATTTTATCAGGGGATCATATTTATAAGATGGATTATAGCAAAATGCTAGATTACCATATTGCGAAAGAAGCGGATGTTTCGATTTCTGTTATTGAAGTGCCATGGGATGAAGCGAGTCGTTTCGGTATTATGAATACAAACGAGGAGATGGAAATTGTGGAGTTTGAAGAAAAACCACAATTTCCGAGAAGTAATTTAGCTTCAATGGGCATTTATATTTTTCATTGGGCCATTTTAAAAGAATATTTAGAGATGGACGCACGAAACCCGGACTCTAGTAATGATTTTGGAAAAGACGTACTGCCACTTTTATTGGAGGAAGGGAAAAAATTAATTGCGTATCCATTTCAAGGATATTGGAAGGATGTTGGTACAGTAAAGAGCCTATGGGAAGCAAATATGGACTTACTTCGTGATGAGTCTTTATTACAGTTAAATGATCATGAATGGCGCGTATATTCTGTTAACCCAAATGAACCACCGCAGTTCATTTCTGAGACAGCCGAAGTAGAAGAATCATTGATTAATGAAGGGTGTGTGATTGAGGGGATAGTGAGGCATTCTGTGCTTTTTCAAGGTGTAACAGTGGACGAAGGAAGCAAAGTAATCGATTCAGTTGTTATGCCTGGGGCTCATATCGGTAAAAATGTTGTCGTTGAAAAAGCAATTGTTGGGCCCGGTATGGTCATTGAAGATGGAGAGGTGATTCGATCAGAGAAAAATATCGATGATGTTGTATTGATTGCAGAAGGAATATAGATAAGGGGGATGAGATGGATGGGAGAAACAATGTTAGGAATTATTAATGCAACAGGAAGCTTTCCTTCTTTAAGGAACGTGACAGGGCATCGTTCGCTTGCAGCATTACCGTTTGGAGGACGTTATCGTCTGATTGATTTTATGCTTTCTAATATGGTTAATTCCCATATCCATAGTGTAGCAATTTTTACAAGTCATAAAAATCGTTCCTTAATGGATCATCTCGGATCAGGGAAACAATGGGATTTAGATAGAAAACGTGACGGCTTATTTTTATTTCCCCCGAATTGCCAATGTGATCAAGAGGAATTTGGATCTTTTGCACATTTTCGGAGACATATTGATTATTTTTTACGCAGTAGACAAGAGTATGTGGTGATTACAAATAGTCATCTTGTTACGTCTTTCAATTTTCAAGCAGTGTTAGAGAGGCATATACATATAGGGGCAGATATTACTGAAGTATGCCACGAAGGTATTTCTTTGCAAACTTACGTGCTGAAGAAACAGCTATTAGTAGATTTATTTGAGACATATAAAGATAAAGAACATTATAGTTTATTTGATGTAGTGAAAGAGAAACGAGGAAAATCATTATATATCGCTACATATGAGCATACTGGGTATGTCGCGATAATTGATTCAATTGAAAGTTATTATAAACATAGTTTAGAAATTTTGCAGCCTGCTATTTGGAAACAATTATTCACAAAGGAAGCTCCAATTTTTACTAAGGTAAAAGATGAACCGCCAACACGTTATTTAAAGGGAGCGAAAGTGAAAAATACAATGATTGCAAATGGCAGCATGATTGAAGGAGAAATTGCGAATAGTGTCGTATTTCGTTCTGTAAAGATTGGAAAAGGTTCAATCATTCGTAATAGTATTATTATGCAAAAGAGTCAAATTGGAGATAACTGTATATTAGATGGAGTTATTATTGATAAGGATGTTAAAATCGAGGATGGTGTAGTACTGACAGGGGCGTCTGATTCTCCGCTTGTTGTAGAGAAGGGAGAAATAAGAAGTCAAACAATGAAGAGCTATTCGTAAATATTCTAGCAAGTAAATCCCTATGAAATAGGGATTTACTTGCTCATAAAGAATGGAATGAAAATGTGAAGGGAGGAAGCTGCTAGAAGGGCGGAATAAATATACGCATTTTGGCAGTGGATAATACGTGAATATTTTATTTGCAGTATCAGAATGTGTACCGTTTATTAAATCGGGAGGATTAGCAGATGTTGCAGGTGCGCTCCCAAAAGAATTAAAGAAGCTTGGAGTAAATGTTCGGATTATGCTTCCAAATTATAGTCTTATCCCTGCAAACTTACGAGAATCTTTCAAACTTCATAAAGTTATCAATGTGCCGCTTGGGTGGCGAAATCAATATTGCGGTATTTTAAAAGGGGAACAAGACGGGATTACGTATTATTTAATCGACAACGAATACTATTTTAAAAGAGATTCTCTCTATGGTCATTACGATGATGGAGAGCGGTTTTCTTTCTTTTCAAAAGCTGTATTAGAAAGTATTCCATATCTTGATTTTGAAGTGGATCTTATTCATAGTCATGATTGGCATACTGCGATGGTCAATTTTTTACTGCATGAAAAGTATAGAGATAACCCGTTATATGAAAAAATCAAAACAGTGTATACTATCCATAACTTACAATTCCAAGGGGTGTTTCCGCGGGAAGTGATCCACGATTTATTAGAGCTTGGTGATGAATATTTCAATAGTGAACAGCTAGAGTTTTATGGGAATATTAATTTTATGAAAGGCGGCATTATTGCAGCGGACCATATTACAGCAGTTAGTCCAACATATAAGGAAGAGATTCAATATGAATTTTTTGGTGAAAAGTTAGATGGTTTATTGCGTAAATACAATGATAAATTGAGTGGCATTGTAAATGGAATTGATATGAGTGTATATAATCCACGTCTAGATCCTTATATTACAGCCACCTATGATGTGGATACATTATATGCCAAACAGGAAAATAAATGGGCATTACAGCGTTATTTCGGTTTGCCAGAAAAAGAGGATACACCGATTATTTCAATGGTAACGCGGCTGACAAAGCAAAAAGGCCTTGATTTAGTACGCGCTGTTTTTCAAGAAATCATGGAAGAAGATGTGCAGTGCATTATTTTAGGATCAGGAGACTCAGAATATGAGCAATTTTTTGAGTGGATGGCGTATGAATATCCAGAAAAGGTAAAGGTGTACATCGGATTTAATGAAGAATTAGCACATCAAGTATATGCAGGCAGTGATTTATTTTTAATGCCTTCGTTATTCGAACCATGTGGGCTTGGACAACTTATTGCATTAGCATATGGTGTCATTCCAATTGTGCGGGAGACAGGGGGATTAAATGATACTGTAAAGTCGTATCATGTGGAGACGAAATCTGGGAATGGTTTCACGTTTACAAACTTTAACGCACATGACATGTTGTATACAGTGAGGCGTGCACTGAGGTATTACGAGGATCAAGCAGTATGGAATCAGCTTGTTAAGCAAGCGATGACGGAAGACCATAGTTGGAAAACATCAGCTCTTGCCTATAAGGATTTATATAATCGTTTGCTGAAACTTTCTTAGGTGGTGAAAACATGTTTACTCATGTAGAAAGCTTTAAGGCAGCTTTTTTAGAAAAACTAGAAACGATGTACGGAAAAAGTTTCAAAGATTCTACAAGTCGAGATCAATATCATACACTTGGTCACATGGTACGTGAGTATATGAATCAGCAATGGATTGCGACGAATGAAAAATATCGAGCAGCAAATCAAAAGCAAGTGTACTATTTGTCTATTGAATTTCTTTTGGGACGCTTACTTGGAAGTAATATGCTTAATCTAGGCATCCGTAATATATGTGAACAAGGACTTAAGGAACTTGGGATTTCATTAAAGGAGTTAGAAGAAAGTGAAGCAGATGCAGGGTTAGGAAATGGAGGATTAGGACGCCTTGCCGCTTGTTTTCTTGATTCATTAGCATCGTTAAATCTTCCAGGACATGGATGTGGCATCAGGTATAAGCATGGTTTATTTGATCAAAAAATTGTCGATGGTTACCAAGTGGAATTACCAGAACAATGGCTTCTTCATGAGAATGTATGGGAAGTAAGAAGGTATGATCAAGCAGTAGAAGTGAGTTATTTTGGACATGTAGAGCCGATAGAACAAAATGGTCGTCTCGAGTTTCGGCATACAGGTGCTGAAGTAATTATGGCTGTTCCTTATGATGTTCCGGTTGTAGGATATGAAACAGATACAGTAAATACACTGCGGCTTTGGAATGCAGAGCCAGTTCCGTTTCCGCAACATTGTAAAGATGTTTTAAAGTATAAGCGTGATACTGAGGTTGTCTCAGAATTTTTATATCCCGATGATACTCATGATGAGGGGAAAATATTGCGTTTGAAACAGCAATATTTTTTAGTATCCGCCAGCTTACAAAACATTATTCGCATGCATAGGGAACGCAATAGAACGCTGCAGAATTTACATGAAAAAATTGCAATTCATATTAATGACACGCATCCAGTTTTAGCAATTCCAGAGCTTATGCGTATACTGCTAGATGAGGAGAAGCTTTCTTGGGAAGAGGCATGGTATATTACAACGCATACTATTTCTTATACGAATCACACGACATTATCAGAGGCACTTGAGAAATGGCCTGTTCATATTTTTAAGCCACTATTACCACGGATTTATATGATTATTGAAGAAATTAATGAGCGTTTTTGTCACGAACTTTGGGAGCGATATCCATATGAATGGAAGCGGATTGAAGATATGGCGATTATTGCGCATGATCTTGTCAAGATGGCTCATTTAGCGATTGTCGGAAGTTATAGTATAAACGGTGTAGCTAAAATTCATACGGAAATTTTAAAAAGGCGTGAAATGCGTTTGTTTTATGAGTTTTACCCGGATAAGTTTAATAATAAGACAAATGGGATTACACATCGGCGCTGGCTTATGAAAGCAAATCCAGAGCTGACTACCCTTATTTCAGAAGCGATTGGAACAGGATGGAAAAAAGAACCGATTCGGTTAGAAGCATTACAAAGCTTTAAAAATAATACTGTTTTTCAAGAAAAATTACATGCAGTTAAGCAGCAGCGTAAAAATATTTTGGCAGAACGTATTCAAAATAAAATGGGGATTCCTGTTGATCCATATTCTATTTTTGATGTGCAAGTGAAACGATTACATGCATATAAAAGGCAGCTTTTAAACGTTTTACATATTTTATATCTATATAATCGTTTAAAGGAAGATTCTAGTTTTTCATTTTATCCGCGTACATTTATATTTGGAGCAAAAGCATCACCAGGTTATTACTATGCAAAAAAGATTATTAAATTAATAAATGAACTTGCTAGAAAAGTAAATGATGATCCTTATGTTAGTCGATATATGAAAGTTATTTTTCTAGAAAACTATCGAGTTTCCTTAGCAGAAGACATATTTCCAGCAGCAGATGTAAGTGAACAAATTTCTACGGCGAGTAAAGAAGCATCAGGAACAGGGAATATGAAGTTTATGATGAATGGTGCGATTACAATCGGAACGTTAGATGGTGCCAATATTGAGATAAGAGATCGTGTTGGTGATGAGGCGTGCTTTATTTTTGGGTTAACAGCAGAAGAGGTGCTTCATTATTACCAAAATGGTGGATATCGTGCGAACGATTATTATCATCATAACATGCATATTAAAAAGGTAGTCGATCAGTTAACAAATGGTTTCTTTGCAAAAGCTGGAGCAGAATTCGAAGTGATTTATGACTCTCTCATCATCCAAAATGATGAATATTTTGTTCTTCGTGATTTTAGCCCGTATGCTGAAAGACAAGAAGATGTTGGAAAAGCGTATGAAAATAGAAGAAAATGGCGTGAAATGTCGATTATGAATATTGCACAATCAGGGCATTTTGCAAGTGACCGTACCATTTTACAGTATAGTAAGGAGATTTGGGGAATAGGGGATAAAGTAACGCAATCATAAGAAGTATATGATACTTGTACTTTACTATTTGAGTACACTTTAATCGTTTGATTTGTTCTTATAAATGATAAATAAAACCAGCTTTAGAGTTACAAAGCTGGTTTTGTGTTGTTTACTATAGAATATAATATACCAGTACCACTATATTCCTCTGTAGCAAAATATGAGAATGTAAAGAAACCTGTAACAACAAAAATGACGATTAGAAAAAGTGCAAAGAAATATTTAACCATGCGTGATCCCCTCATCCAAAAGTAGTTACATATATTATTATAATATACTGAGCTATCATTTCCAATTATCACCTGGTTAAAAATGAGAAGTCAGACAAGTTTTGTATGTTGTAATAGAGTGGTTATTTGTAATGGATTTTGTATTTTTAGTAAATGTCATATTGTGATGAACGTGTGTATATTCCCAATCTTGTTCATTAAAATGTACTTTTCGTGGGGGAAGAAGAGGGACTACATCAAATAAATTTACGAATCGAAAGCTGCTAGCGACTTGTAATTTATAGTAGTTGCGAAAGGTCATATCACCAATTTTTGGTGAGGCAAAGCTATAGAGACCGTACTGGGAAAAAGCAGTGTTCATGCGTGCGTCTAATATGTGTAGTGTAGCAAGTGCTGCTCCTAGGCTATGCCCTGTAGCGAGAAGTTTTTTATGTGCCGGTAAGGAAACAAGCATATCCATAATCGTGTCGCGGCAAGATTCATAAGTAGTCAAGAAACCATGATGAACATGGCCACTATTTAGCGCATATGGATATGGTTTTTGATGGACAAGTGAGTCTGTAATCCAATCTGTTTCTGTTTGTGTCCCTCGGAATGCCACGATAATCGTATCTTCAGACTCTATTATAAAGCCGAACCATTCTGTCGTTTGAAGCGCTTTTGCTTGAATGCCTTGTACATATTGAAACCCGTCAGGTATTTTGAAAATCCCATTATATTTATATTGCTCATATGCTAGCTCACAGCAAGAGGCTAGCAATATAGCAGTATCTTTGTCGAAGGATAAAGGAGCTCGCATGTAAGAAGCCCTCCTTAAGAAGAAGTATAATTCAATATATGAGAGGGAGAAGGAAATCATTCTTTGCGTGCTTTAAGATAAAGTGAAACTTTCATCAGTAGGGTTTTCTTCGTCCCCACTGATTATCAGGCTGTTACTGCCTAAAATAGCGGGATAAAAACAAATGAAGCAATGTGTTGACTAATTAACAAATTTTTTGTTTCGCAGCTACTAAAAAAAATAGAAGAAGAGCCCGTCCAAAAGTTATACTTTTGGCGGGCTCTTATGTTTACTCTTTTCCATCTAAAAGTCGACCTAATCCACCTAAAACGCTACCTTCACCGCTGCTTTGAGCCGCAGGGCTTGCAATTCGTCCTGCTAAGCGGCTAAGTGTTAAAGATTGAATCCAAACTGTTCCTGGGCCTTCTAGCGTTGCGAAGAATAGACCTTCTCCACCAAATAGTGCTGTTTTTACGTTACCAACAAATTCAATATCATAATGAATATCTTTTGTCATTGCAACAAGGCAACCTGTATCAATACGTAATCTTTCACCAGGCTGTAACTCTCGCTTATAGATTGTACCCCCTGCATGCATGAAAGCTAGGCCATCACCTTCAAGTTTTTGCATGATGAAACCTTCGCCACCGAAGAAACCGCTTCCTAGTTTTTTTGTAAACTCAATTCCGATGGAAACGCCTTTCGCTGCACAAAGAAACGCATCTTTTTGACAAATTATTTTCCCTTGATATTCTGTTAAATCGACAGGGATGATTTTTCCGGGATATGGTGCAGCAAATGATACGTGACGCTTACCATGACCAGTATTGGTGAACACAGTTATGAACATGCTTTCACCTGTAATAAGACGTTTACCAGCGCTCATTAGTTTGTCGAATAGACCGTGAGAAGGGCCGGAACCATCACCGAAAATTGTTTCCATTTCAATGTGATCTTCCATCATCATCATTGCGCCAGCTTCTGCAATGACGCTTTCTTTTGGATCTAATTCAATTTCTACAAACTGCATATCATCGCCGTATAGTTTATACTCAATTTCATGAGCTCTCATTTTTTTCACCTCATATGTAATGGATAGTATTATTGTACAAAAAAATAAGTCGATAATAAAATGAATATTTTGTAAATTTATAGAAAATATACACTTGCACGGAGTAATCTGCTACGGAATGTATAAAAAAGTTTGAGAATGAAAGTGTTGTCATTTGACGTTTTCGGCATAGCGTGATATAGTGAAATCACTATTGAGCTACATAATGTGGTACGGAAATAAAGCACGTGGAATTCTAGCTTTACGCTTGTTATGCATTCATGTCCTTTATATCCACCTTTTCATGTGGATTCATAGTTTCATTTTTAATTAGGAGGTACATGAACATGCAAACTGGTAAAGTTAAATGGTTTAACAGCGAAAAAGGTTTCGGTTTTATCGAAGTTGAAGGTGGAGACGATGTATTCGTTCACTTCTCAGCGATCCAAGGCGAAGGCTTCAAAACTTTAGAAGAAGGTCAAGAAGTATCTTTCGAAATCGTTGAAGGTAACCGTGGACCACAAGCTGCTAACGTTACAAAAAACTAATTAGCTAGCGAAGAAAAGCATTCCGACTTTCGGAATGCTTTTTTAATTATTCTTTAGAGCTCGATTCATTAACAGATAATTCACCTTTAAAAGTACGCTCTTCAAAATCATCCAGCATCTGTTCATATTCTTCATGTTCTTCTGTCGCAAAAACTTGTGGGTTTTTTCCATATATATCCGTCCCGATAAAGTTTTCGAAATCCTCGACATATCCGACGTGTTCTTCGCCATTGATGTACATTTCATTATAGTTTTTGGAATCGCGTCTTTCTAAATCAGCAGGTGTTTCTGATGTTCCATAATTGGCGACATCTTGCCAAGCATCTTCCGCGTCGTATTGGACAGAACGATCTTTGTCGTGTCTACTAAATGACGGTTTTAGAATTTCTTCTTCAACTGGCCGCGTTCTTGTATTGAATTGATTTGTTGTGTGCTCGATGCATGTTGTGGCAGTAGGCATTGCTTCTAGCCTTTCAAGCGGAATAGATTCGCCCGAGACTTCGCAAATACCATATGTGCCTGCTTCGATTTTTTCTAGAGCATGATTTGTATCTTGGAGCTGTTTGTTCCAAAATTCAATGAGTCCAAAATCTTTTTCACGTTCATACAATTCTGTTGCCATATCCCCTGGATGATTATCATAAGCGGATAGTTCGCCAACTGATTCCCGCTCAGAAGCGCGATCTTCATTTTCATGATTTTGCAACGTCTGTTCTAATTCTTGTTTTTGCTTTTCTAATATGCCTCTAAAATGATTGATTTGTTGTGGAGTTAACATCGTATCCACCTTCCTACAATTCGGTTTCCTTATGTAGTATGAGCCTTGCATGTAGGAATTATGAGGTGGATTTTTATGTTGAAATTTGTCGGTTGGTCGATAAGTCGTGTCGAATCGCTGATAAGTTGCACCGAATCGCCGATAAGAGGAGTAGAATCGCTGATAAATGAAAAATGAGCCGCATAAGCAGCTCATTTTTTATAAGAAATATCCAAGTAGCAATCCGATTCCCATTAAGAAGCCGAAAATTGTATTTGTTTTCGCTGTTGCTACCATTGCCGGTACCATTTCCATTGGGATGCTCTTTCCAATAAAGCCTTTTGTTGCTTTAAATGCTTTCGGGGCACTTAAGAATACAATGAGCATCCATGGAGATACGATTCCAACGATGATCAGTGCAACTGTCCAAATGTAAGAAACGATAAACATTGAAGCGAGAACACCAATTGCTTTTTCACGTCCTACGATAATTGCTAAGGTGTTACGACCGTTTTCTTTATCTCCGTCTAAATCGCGAATATTGTTTGAAAGTAAAATAGCACCAATTAATATCGCATTTGGGATAGATAAGAGAACAACTTCTGATGTTACAGTTCCAGTTTGAATAAAGAATGAAATTCCAATAATAATAACGCCCATAAATAATCCAGCTGTTAATTCCCCAAATGGTGTGTACGCAATTGGAAGTGGGCCTCCTGTATAAAGGTAGGCAACAACCATACAAATAAGACCGATTGCAGCAAGCCACCAGCTAGAATTCATACAAATATAAACGCCTAATAGAATGGAAATACCAAAAAATCCAAAGGCTAAGTTCAATACCGTTTTTGGTTTAATACCGTCGCGGACAATTGCTCCGCCAATCCCAACTGAACCTTCATGATCCAATCCTCTTTTGTAATCAAAGTATTCATTAAACATGTTTGTTGCTGCTTGAATGAGAAGACAAGCAAGAAGCATGATAAAGAAAAGAGGAAGGTGTATTTGATTTATACCGCCGACTTGCATTGCATAAGCTGTTCCAATAAAAACAGGAACAAACGCAGCAGTTAATGTATGAGGACGTAATAAACTCCACCAAATGCGCCAACCTGTCTGTTTGTTTGGTTTTGGCGCCATAGGAGAGGAATTCGTTTCGACTTTCATTTCCATGTTGATTCCTCCTTGGTCACATAATGTACACACTTAAGTGTAGAAAAAAGCATCATATAGTGTCAACGTTTATTTTTTAGGAAGAGAAGACGAATTTCTCAGAAATGCTAATCGTTGACATGACTTTCGTTTGAGGTGTATCTTAAAATCAAGCGTATTTATGACTATTTTTCGCCCATAGGGGGGAGACTTTGTGATTCAAACGAAACAAAAAGACTTGCAAGAAGTACTCACTACAGCAATTGAAAAGAGTACAGATGAACAAACATTGGTTAGTTTTGTAAAACAAATAGATTGGATAGATCCGTTGCTGTTTTATGCGGCAGGAAAAAGGATTGCATCCGAGCATAGATGTTATTTTGCAGATCCAGCAGAGCGCGTTATATTTGCGGGGATTGGTTCTGTTTTCACTATAGCAAATTCTTCAAATGAACGCTTTCAAGATGCTCGTCAGCAGTGGAACAGAGTACAAGAGAAGGCGGTTATTCAAAGAGAAGCGTATGAATTTGGGACAGGTCCGCTTTTATTTGGCGGTTTTTCATTTGATCCAGAAAAGGAACAAACGGAACTTTGGAAGGAATTTAAAGATACAACATTTTCATTACCAGCCTTTTTATTAACAGTAAAAAATGAAAAAGCATGGCTTACGATAAATACTTTTGTTTCGGCTAAAGATTCTGCGGATAAGAAATATGAAGAAATTTCTTCTTTAGAGGAAAGAATTTTACAAGAAAGTGAATATTCGCTTGAAGAATCGCGATTAGTGGTTGCTTCTAAAGTGGAAGTAGACCCGCAAGGATGGATGCATGCCATTGAAAAAGTGCAAGAGGAAATGCGAAAAGGAAACGTACAGAAAGTTGTATTAGCGCGAGAACTTAAATTAGAAATGGACCAACAAATTGATTCTGCTCGCGTGCTAGAAGCACTTCGTATTGGGCAGCCGGATTGCTATGTATTTTCTTTTGATTATAAAGGAGCGTGCTTCTTAGGAGCGACACCGGAACGATTAATCCGTAAAGAAGGGAATCAGTTTACTTCTATGTGCCTTGCTGGATCAATCGGACAGGGGAGTTCTATAGAAGAGAGTGAAAAAAATGGCGAAATGCTCCTTCATGATGAAAAGAATTTAGTGGAGCATGGTTATGTAGTAAATATGATCCGCAGTGTATTACAGGAACATTGCGAAGTTGTTAATATTCCAGAGAGTCCAGGATTGTTAACAACGAAAAATTTAATTCATTTATATACGCCTGTTGAAGCGGAGGGGGATGCTTCCCTGTTAACATTGGTAGAAGAATTACATCCAACGCCAGCTCTTGGTGGCACACCTCGTCACGTAGCGATGAAATTAATTCGTGATGTCGAACTGTTAGATAGAGGATTGTACGGGGCACCAATCGGCTGGATGGATGAGCAAGGGAACGGAGAATTTGCAGTGGCATTGCGCTGTGGATTATTAAATGGTGAAAAGGCATCCTTATTTGCGGGCTGTGGCATTGTAATGGATTCTGTCCCACAGCTGGAATATGAAGAGACAAGTTTGAAGTTTAGACCGATGCTTGGTGCTTTGGAGGAATTGATGAAATGAATAATCATATAGAAGCATTATCATATTATTTAGGCGCGTTTGTTGACGAACTAGCGCGTCTAAATGTATGTGATGTTGTCATTAGTCCAGGTTCGCGATCAACACCGCTAGCCTTATTAATGGAGCAGCATGAACAAATAAAAACGTATTTACATGTAGATGAACGATCCGCTGCCTTTTTCGCGCTCGGTATGGCGAAAGCGAAAAAACAGCCTGTAGCGATATTATGTACGTCGGGAACAGCTGCAGCGAATTATTATCCAGCTGTTTGTGAAGCATATCATGCAAGAGTACCCTTACTCGTTTTAACTGCAGATAGACCGCATGAATTGAGAGGTGTAGGAGCACCGCAGGCAATGAATCAATTTAATTTATACGGTTCGTTTGTGAAACAATTTATGGAAATGGCACTTCCAGAGGCAAGAGAGCCAATGTATCAATATGTTCGCATGGCAGCTGGACGTGCTGTGGCAAGTGCATCTTTTGCACCAATGGGACCTGTCCATATGAATTTCCCACTTCGCGAACCTCTCATTCCAGACTTTTCGTTAGATGGATTGTGGGAACGAGGACGCGGAGAATATATGAATAGGGCTCAACAAGGAAGCATGACGCTAACGAGTGAATATATCCGTTCTCTGATCAAGCGCCTTTCACATATAGAAAAGGGGCTTATTGTTTGTGGAGACGATAGTCACCCAGAGCTTGTGGAAGTGATTGCGGAGTTTGCGGAGAAAACAGGATACCCAGTTTTAGCGGACCCACTTTCAAATCTTCGGACTGGAAGCCATGATCAAACAATGATTATCGATTGCTATGACACCTTTTTGCGCAATGAATTGTTAAAAGATACGTGGAAGCCAGATATCATCATCCGTTTTGGTGGTATGCCTGTATCAAAAGCATTAACGCAATATATAAAAAAACAAGAGACTGCTGTTCATATTATTGTAGATGAATCTGGAACTTGGCGAGACCCAGCTTTAATGGCAACAGAAGTTGTTTGTGCAAGCGATGTGGCATTTTGCAAAGCGATGACAGAACCTATGCAAAAACGAAAACAGAATGATTGGTTCAAAAAATGGAAACATATAAACGATAAAACAAAGGAAACACTTCGTGAAGTTGAAACATATGAAACTGCTTTTGAAGGAAAAGTGATTACAGATATTGTTCGTGTATTGCCAGAAGGTGCAACATTATTTGCAAGTAACAGTATGCCAATTCGTGATACCGATACATTTTTATTTACAAACGATAAAAAAATTCATGTGATGGCAAATCGTGGTGTAAATGGTATTGATGGAATTATTTCCACAGCATTAGGGGCAAGCACTGTTTGTGAACCGCTTGTATTAGTGATTGGTGACTTATCATTTTACCACGATTTAAATGGTCTTTTAGCAGCGAAATTACATGATTTAAATATAACTATTGTTGTTGTGAATAATGATGGTGGTGGCATTTTTTCATTTTTACCACAATATGAGTCAAAAGAGCATTTTGAATCGCTATTTGGAACACCGCTTGGCCTTGATTATGAGCATGTTGTAAAAATGTACGGTGGTTCATTTGTTCGCGTAAGTGGCTGGGAAGCATTTCGTGAGGAAGTACAAAAAGGAACAATAGAAAGAGGATTACATGTTGTGGAAATTTGTACGAATCGAGAAGAAAACTTACAGTTGCATCGTAAATTGTGGGCAAAATCTGCAATAGAAGTCAAAGACATGTTGCAAGGTGACGCGGAATGAAAGTAATGCTAGAAGGTGTGGCGTATGAATATGAAGTAGCTGGAAGTGGAGAGCCATTATTGCTCCTTCATGGTTTTACAGGAAGCATGGAAACGTGGCGTTCATTTCTTCCTTCATGGAGCAAACAATTTCAAGTGATTACTGTTGATATTGTAGGACATGGGAAAACGGAAAGCCCTGAACACCTAGTTCATTATGACATTCAAAATGTGGCGGTGCAGATGATAAAGTTGCTCGATCACTTGCAAATTGAAAAGGCACATATACTTGGATATTCAATGGGCGGAAGACTTGCCATTACAATGTCGTGTTTGTATCCGGAGCGCGTAAAATCGCTTATATTAGAAAACTGTACAGCTGGACTCGAAACAGAGGCGGATAGAAAAGCGCGCCGTATGAAGGATGAACAATTGGCAGAGAGAATTGAATTAGAAGGAATCGAAGCCTTTGTAAATCATTGGGAAAACATACCTTTATTTGAAACGCAAAAAATATTGCCACAATCTATAAAGCAGGCAGTAAGAAAAGAGCGGCTCTTAAATCATCCGAGGGGACTTGCGAATAGTTTAAGAGGTATGGGGACAGGCGCTCAGCCTTCTTGGTGGAATGAGCTGGTAGGACTGAAGATGCCTGTTCTGTTACTAAGTGGAGAGTATGACAAAAAGTTTCTTTTGATTTTAAAAAATATGCAAAAATGCATCCAAAACGCGAAATTTGTCAAAATTGATAAAGCAGGTCATGCAATTCATGTGGAACAACCGCAAAAGTTTGGTACAATAGTAGAGGGATTTCTAAAAACCATACAGTGATGCTTTCTTTTTTTAGAGAAAGTTGAACTTATAAAGTGGCTAATATAATCATTAGCATAATAAAAAGGAGGTAAGAGTAATGGCTATCGAATGGATAAAAGAAGGCAATTACGAAGATATCATTTATTCCACATACAATGGTATCGCAAAGATTTCGATTAATCGCCCTGAAGTACATAACGCATTCCGTCCTGAAACGGTAATGGAGTTAATCGATGCTTTTGCACATGCGCGTGATGATGAAAATGTCGGCGTTATCATTTTAACTGGTGAAGGTGGACGTGCATTCTGTTCTGGCGGCGACCAAAAAGTTCGCGGTCATGGTGGATATGTAGGAGGAGACAAAATCCCTCGCTTAAACGTATTAGATTTACAACGTTTAATCCGTGCAATTCCGAAACCAGTTATCGCAATGGTAGCAGGTTATGCAATTGGTGGTGGACACGTACTTCATATCGTATGTGACTTAACAATTGCAGCAGACAACGCAGTATTTGGACAAACTGGTCCAAAAGTAGGAAGCTTTGATGGTGGATACGGTGCTGGTTATTTAGCTCGCATGGTAGGTCATAAGAAAGCTCGTGAAATTTGGTACCTATGTCGCCAATATAACGCACAAGAAGCGCTTGATATGGGCTTAATTAATACAGTTGTACCATTAGATCAATTAGAAGAAGAAACAGTAAAATGGGCAGAAGAAATTTTAGAAAAGAGCCCAATGGCATTACGTTTCTTAAAAGCTGCATTCAACGCAGACACAGACGGCCTAGCTGGTATTCAACAACTAGCGGGAGACGCAACGTTATTGTATTACACAACTGACGAAGCAAAAGAAGGTCGCGACGCGTTCAAAGAAAAACGCCGTCCAGACTTCGGTCAATTCCCTCGTTTCCCTTGATCAAAAGCGGAGCCGACTGTTTATTCCTGACGGCTAAGATTCTTTCGCGCAGCAAGTGATTGTTACTTTCTCATGCGGAAGCAGCTCGTTCAGAACAAGAGACTTGATACACATCAAGTCTCTTTCTTTCATGGAAGGAGAATAGGAAATGGAGACAATGCCCAATTGGCTAATGCAACGTGCATTTTTAACACCTGATCGCATCGCAATTGAAACAAAAGAGGAGAAAATTACTTTCTTCGCATTACATGAAAAAGTAGTATCTGTTTGTGAAAATCTTGCTTACTTACAAATAAAAAAAGGTCAAAAAGTGGCTGTTCTGATGAAAAATGGTATGGAAATGATTGCGGTAATTCATGCGCTATCTTATATAGGAGCTGTAGCTGTATTACTAAATACACGTCTTTCAAGAGAAGAGCTACTTTGGCAAATGGAAGATGCTGAAGTGATTTGCTTATTAACAGACCAAACATTTGAAACAGAGCAGGTACCTGTCTACACCTTTGAGGAAGTGGAGAACGGACCAAAGCAATCTGTGGTGATTCAAGAGGAATTTTCTTTAGCAGAGGCAATGACAATCATTTATACATCTGGAACAACTGGCAAGCCAAAAGGAGTTATTTTAACATATGGGAACCATTGGGCAAGTGCTATAGGCTCTTCGCTGAATTTAGGGCTTCGCGATGATGATTGTTGGTTAGCATGTATGCCAATGTTTCATGTAGGCGGATTATCTCTTTTAATGAAAAACATTATGTACGGTATGCGAGTATTGCTAGTTCCAAAATATGACCCGGATTTTATTCATCAAGCCATTCAAACAAAAGGGGTAACAATTATATCAGTTGTTGCAAAGATGTTGACAGATTTGTTAGAAAGACTAGGAAATGAAACATATCCAAGCTCTTTACGCTGCATGTTATTAGGCGGGGGACCAGCACCAAAGCCCCTTTTAGAAGCATGTGTAGAGAAGGAAATTCCCGTATATCAAACATATGGAATGACAGAAACATCTTCACAAATTTGTACGCTTTCTGCTGATTATATGTTAACAAAAGTTGGTTCTGCAGGGAAACCTCTTTTCCCGTGTCAACTTCGTATTGAGAAGGATGGTAAGGTTATGCCTGCAAATGTAGAAGGAGAAATTGTTGTGAAAGGTCCTAACGTCACGCGAGGATATTTTAAACGTGAAGATGCAACGCGTGAAACAATTGTAGATGGCTGGCTTCATACGGGTGATCTTGGTTATTTAGACGAAGAAGGATTTTTATATGTATTAGATCGCCGCAGTGATTTAATTATTTCAGGCGGAGAAAACATTTATCCAGCGCAAATTGAAGAGGTATTACTTTCTCATCCGCTCGTTTTAGAAGCAGGTGTTGTTGGAAAGTCTGATGAAAAGTGGGGACAAGTACCAGCTGCATTTGTTGTAAAAGCGGGGCATGTTACCGAGGAAGAAATGATTCGTTTTTGTGAAGAGAAATTGGCAAAGTATAAGGTGCCAAAAGCGGTTTGTTTTTTACATGAGCTACCGCGTAATGCTTCAAAGAAATTATTAAGACGTGAACTAAGGCAGCTTTTGGAGGAGAGATAAATGAGAATTAACAAGGCAACGCTCTATGTAACAGAAATGCCGCTTGTTATTCCTTTTGCTGCGAGTTATGGCACATATGAAAGACGGGAAAGTATTGTAGTTGAACTGGAGGATACGGACGGATATATCGGTTTTGGAGAGGTTGTTGCCTTTTCAGAACCATGGTACACGGAAGAAACAATAACAACAGCACTTCATATGCTTCGAGATTTTTTATTGCCAGATTTGCTAAAGCTTGAAATGATGCACCCAAATGAAATTCCTAGCCTCTTTCAACATATAAAACGGAACCATATGGCGAAAGCGGGAATAGAAGGAGCTGTATGGGACTTATATGCGAAACGCGATAATCAGTCATTAGCAACTTTACTTGGAGGAACACAGTCAGAAATTGAAGTAGGGGTTGTAGTTGGATTAGATACAGTTCCCAATATGTTAAAACGAATTGAAATGTATGCAGAAGAAGGGTATCAGCGCTTTAAAGTGAAAATTAAGCCGGAACTTGATTATGAATTGCTAAAGGAAATACGAAGAGCTTTTCCAAAGATACCACTCATGGTAGATGCGAATTCTGCGTATACGTTAGCGGATATTGAGCGGTTAAAAAGGCTTGATGAATTTCAATTAATGATGATTGAGCAGCCGTTAGCGGATAACGATTTTCTGGATCACGCTAAGCTTCAAAAACAAATGGAAACCCCAATTTGTTTAGATGAAAGTATTCATAGCTTGGAAGATGCAAGAGTAGCAATTACACTTGGAAGTTGTCGCATTATGAATATTAAACCGGGCCGAGTTGGAGGGCTTACGGAATCCATTCAAATTCATGATTATTGTATGAAGCATAACATTCCAGTTTGGTGCGGGGGTATGGTTGAAATGGGAATTTCACGCGCGCAAAATATTGCATTAGCATCGCTTGCAAACTTTACGATTCCAGGGGATATTTCTGCTTCTAATAGACATTGGGAGAAGGATATTATTTTGCCAGAAGTAACGCTTCAGAATGGAAAAGTGATCGTTCCGAAAGCTGCTGGATTTGGATATGCTGTTGATCGCGAGAGATTAGAGGAAATAACAAAGCAGCATATTATATATAAGAGATAAAAAGAGGATTCATTGTAGCGAATCCTCTTTTTCTTTATATATAAGAGTACAAGCCCGTTTTTGTACCAAACAAGCTTCCCATTTGCCCCAAAAACATAATATAAATTGAATCCCCTCATTTAGAGCAAGATTGGAGATCTTGCTACGAATGATATTAAAGGAGGAATAGAGCAAATGAGTGAAAAGTGCGATAACAGACATGGACATGGTCATGGACATCATGGTTGCGGAGGCGGCTTTGCGCTTCTAATTGTATTGTTTATCCTATTAATTATTATCGGAGCTAGCTGCTTCGGCGGTGGTGGCTACGGTGGTTATTGTGGATATGGTTACGGTTGCTAACAAAAACTATTAAAAATAGCCTTGTGTGTGACGCACAAGGCTATTTTATTCATAATCTAATATGATTTGATAATTTTTGCATATATAGAGAGCGAATTAAAAAGAAAAAGAGAATTTCGACCGATCCAAAAATCGTTAGCACAACTGTGATTTCAGCAGATAAGGATAAGCCTAATACATCTTGCAGCATCTTCGTTGCAACAAATGTATGAATAGAAGCCATAATATATGGAACAAAGAATAAGATGGCAAGCTGAATGGTAGCAGATTGTTGCATCTCGTATTCTGTTAAACCGATTTTGGTAATGGTAATATATTTTTCATGTTCAGTTGCTAAATCGGTGTACATACGGAAATAAAGAACACTTCCAGCACCGATGAAAAAGATCACACCAAGGAATGTACCAATTAAGAAAAAAGAGGCAACTCCTAATTTGGTTTGATACAGTGAATTACTGGCCTCAGTAGCATGAAATGGAGGATGCTCCGTCTGAACCGATTCGAGATCATGCTGGACGTTTTTCATGTATGCAGCTCCAATATTGTTAGCTTTTTCCCAATTTTGAACGCGATAACTATACAATGTCATATGCTTTGCATTTTTTGGTAAATGAGATACATCTTGATCAGATAACACAAGTAAATACGGAATGAGACTAGATGGTGTTACATTATCACTTTTGTAACCCTTTACTTGCAATTGTAATGAGTTTTGGGTGAGTGTAATGGTCTTTCGTTTTAATCGTTCATCAATCGTTCCAAAGATTCCTTCCCGTAAATATCCTAAAAACATATACGCTTCATTATGGTCGACAAATAAATTTTCTCGTCCGAGTGCAGTAGCAAGTTTGTTATATTCACTTTGCTTTATAGCGTAATAAGGGGTGGATTCTTGTCCGCTTTCAAATACTTCAAATAAATGTACTGTAAACTTTTGATACTGAAATTGTTCTTCATGTAGTCGTTGTTCCAACCATTTTAAATGTTGAGAAGAGAACGTATTTTCATCGTGTGATAAATATGAAAATGGAAATGGATCTTTTTGTACAACATGAAACTTGTTAAATTTCCCATATCCATATAAAAAGGTAATCATTGTGAAGGCAAGCGTAGAGAGCATCGTTACAATAAAGAGCATATTAATATTCGCCCGTATACGGCTTGCTAAATCGGATATCCATAGCATATTAATTCGTTTCATATAAAACTTCCGTCTACTTTTTAAAATGCGAATTAGCAAGAAGCTAATTTGTGAAAAGAAAAAATAGGTTCCGATTGCAACAAGTGGTGGAATGATGAAAATGCTAGAAATAATATAAAAAATCACAACAAAACCACCGAAAGATATAAAGACTTTAGAGCTTACAGCTAAAGCATATCCAGATAGCAAACAATAGGCACCGAATAAAGAAATGAGCATGGACGGTTTTCGTTCTTTTTGTTTCATAGTTCCTTCTTTTAATAATCGGATCACTTTCCTTGTGCGAATTAACATCGGCGTAAAAGACGATACAATGATAAAGAGGACAAGGAAAACGATTATAGTTAACATAATAGCCTTCGTTGGCCAATATAAATAAAGACCTGGTATATGAGTAATTTTAGAAGTAAGTAATAAAAAGAATTGTGAAAATACAAGTCCTAATTGCATTCCGAAAAAAATAGATAAAGCACCAATCAACATATTTTCCATAAATATAAGCCGTTTTAATTGTTTTTGTGATATTCCTAAAACGGTTAAGATACCAAATTGTTTCTTGCGCACTTTTAAAAAGGTACCAATAGAATATAGCAAAAAGAAAAAGGAAAAGAAGACAATGACAACTTCGGAAATAGCTATCAAGATGTTAAGAGCGTGATTGAGTTCACTATTTTTAAGTTTTGGATGAAATAAATACACAGCAAATGAAAAGAAAATCGCAATGGAAAATGCACTGCTTACAAAGTAAGCAAAATAAGCTCTCGAATTGCGCGTTACATTTTTAAATGCAAATTGCAAAAACGTCATCTACGTCTTCCTCCAAGTAATGCTAATACATCTAATATTTCTTGATAGAACTTCTCGCGATACAATCCGCGATGTAATTCATTATAAAGCTCTCCGTCTTTAATGAAGATAACGCGATTGCAATAACTTGCTGCAAAAGGATCATGCGTTACCATTAAAATTGTAGCCTTTTCTTCTTTATTGAGTTTTGTAAACAATTCCATAACATCGATGGCTGCTTTTGAATCTAGGTTTCCCGTCGGTTCATCTGCAAGTAGAAGAGATGGATGATGAATGACCGCACGAGCTACTGCGGTTCGCTGTGCTTGTCCACCAGAAACCTCAAAAATTCGTTTATTTAAAATATGATCAATTCCCAGTTTCTTTGAAATACTATCAAGTTTTTCATCCATTTCTTTTAAAGGAACATTGTCTAACGTTAATGGTAAGACAATATTTTCTCCAATTGTTAATGTGTCTAGAAGATTAAAGTTTTGAAAGACAAACCCTAATTCTTGACGGCGGAATACAGCAAGCTTTTCACGCCGGAACGTATGCGGCTGTTTGCTATTAATAAATACTTCACCAGCAGTAGGAGAATCAATCGTTGAAATTACATTTAAGAAAGTGGACTTTCCACTCCCAGAAGGCCCCATAATGGCAACAAATTCTCCTTTATCTACATGTAAATTAATATTTTTTAAAGCAGTATGAGGGACTTTACCCTCATACACTTTTGAGACATTTTTAATATGCAATACTTCTTCCATAAGAATTCACCTTTCTATTTTTTAAAGCTTAATGTGCTGTGATAACTTTTGCATATACAAGGAACGAATTAAGAAGAAAAAGAGAATCTCGACCGTTCCAAATATAATGAGCACAACTGTAACTTCAGTAAATAATGATAAGTTTATCACTTCTTGTAGCATTTTCGTTGCAAACATTGTATGGATGGAAGCCATAATATAAGGAACAAAAAACAAGATAGCAAGTTGAATCGTAGCCGATTGCTGCATCTCTAATTCGGTTAGACCAATTTTAGTAATGGTAATATATTTTTCATGTTCATTTGCTAAATCGGTGTACATACGGAAATAAAGAACACTTCCAGCTCCAATAAAGAAAATGACACCAAGGAACGTACCAATTAAGAAGAAGGAAGCAGCACCTAATTTAATTTGATATAATGTATCACTGGCTTCTTCCATCTTATATAAAGGCTCTTCTGATGCAATACTTTTTCGATCTGCTCTTAATTTATGAAGATATTCCCCAGCAATTACGTGTGTCCTTTCCCAATCTTGTACAGTAAAGTTGTATAGTGTCATATGCGTTATACGGGTGGATAAGGCATGTACCGTATCATCAGATAAAATGAGTAATTGTGATGTGAATCCAGTAGGGATTACATTGAAATTTTTATATCCTTTTATTTGTAATGTAAGTGAAGCTTGAGACAGCGTAACGTTTTTTTGCTTGAGCTCTTCTTGCAGAGGACTTAATACATTTTGATAACCATATCCAGGTAGTATATATGTTTCATTGTCTTTTACAAAAAGATGTTGCAAGCCTAAAGCATCTGCCAGTTTATTATAATCACTTTCTTTTAGAACGTATGCGGTCCGGTCGTATGGGATCGTTTCGTCTTTTTGCAATGAAGTTTCATATAGATCCGTTTTCAATTTCTTATAGGAAAATTGCTCTTCATGCAGTCGTTTTTCTAGCCAATTCATATGCTGTGAGGCAAATGGATTGGCGTCATATGAAATATAGGTGAAAGGAAATGGTTTATTGTTTGCTACATCAAATTTCATAAATTTTCCTAATCCATATATGAATGTAATCATTGTAAATGCAAGAGTAGAGAGCATCGCTACAATAAAGAGCATATTAATATTTGTTCGAATACGACTTGCTAAATCAGAAATCCACAGCATATTAATCCGTTTCATATAAAATGTTCTTTGTTTTTTTAATATGCGAATTAGTAGGAAACTAATTTGAGAAAAGAAAAGATATGTTCCAATCGTCACGAGTGCTGGAATAACAAAAATGCTAGAAGCAATGTATATGGTCCCGATTTCTAAGCTAAGTGATAGAAAGTATTTTGGATTGCCAGCTAATATATATCCGAAAAGTAAACAAGTCATACCAAAAAGAGAAATCAATATAGAAGGCTTACGTTCCTTCTGTTTCATATTTCCTTCTTTTAGTAAGCGTACTGCTTTTCTTGTTCGAATAAGCATAGGAGTAAAAGCTGAGACAACAATAAAGAGACTAAGAAAGATTATTATTGTTAAAAGAATCGCACCGGTGGGCCAATATAAATATAGCCCAGATGCGTGTGTGATTTTAGCTGTTACAAGCAAGAAAAATTGTGAAAAAACGAGTCCGAATTGTATCCCAAAAAAGATAGACAATACTCCAATTAGCATATTTTCCATAAATACAAGCCGCTTTAATTGTCTTTGTGAGATTCCTAAGACGGTTAAAATACCAAACTGTTTCTTGCGGACTTTTAAAAAAGTACCGACTGAATAAAGCAGGAATAAAAATGAGAAACCGACAATAATCACTTCTGATAAAATCATTAAGCCTGTCACTTCATCTAATGTACTCAGATTTTGTAATCGAGGATGAAATAAATACACTGCAAATGAAAAGAACGTGGCAATGGAAAATGCACTGCTTACAAAATAAGCGAAATAAGCTCTTGAGTTACGCGTTACATTCTTTAATGCGAATTGCCAAAATGTCATGCTGTATACCTCCTCATAAAAGAACAAACAATCTTGCTGTAAAAAATGTATGAGAATGAGTCCTCATACATTTTTGTGGAATATGCTATTGTCATGTACTCCTCACCGTCTCGTTTTCATCAGATACGTTATTTCCAGCATGATGGAAAATAATTTTAATAGAAGTACCTTTGCCTACTTCAGAATCGAGTGTTACAGAGTGGCCTAAATAATCACAAATTTTGCTTACAATATAAAGGCCCATACCGGTAGACTCTCCGAATGTACGACCATTTTTTCCGGTATAAAATGGTTCGAATACTCTGCGAATATCTTCTTTTGGAATACCGACACCTTCATCGCGCACTTCTAAAACAATGTCTGTTCCATTAGGATAGGCAGATAAGAAAACTTTTTTCCCATGCTCGCCCGAATAGCGCACAGCATTTGTCATTAATTGATAAATGATGAAATTTAGCCATTTCGCGTCAGAAGCAACTTTAAGATCAGAGTGCACTTCTAACACGGGGAAGACTCCATTGCGAATAAATAGCTCTTTTAATCCATTAATATTTTTCGTTACAAGCTCTTTCAATGATATGGTTTCAACATGGAAGTCTTCGTGGAAGTTATTTAATCTTGCCATATATAAAGCCATATCAAGACCTTGATTTAATCTATCGAGTTCCTTTTTAAACTTAGGAATTAAGTGTTCATCTTCCATTTCTAGAACCATAAGCTGCATGACAGAAACGGGCGTTTTCATTTGATGTACCCAGTGATTAATAAATAATTGATGTTCTTGTTGTTTTACTTCATACGTTTGCAGTTCTTTTTGAAACAAACGATATTGTGTGCGAACAAGCTCGTTTACACTATGAGGCATAGGAGCCGTTGCTCTTTCAATAAATGCATCTTCCAGTTTATCGGGTGGTTCACTTAACCGATGATACATTCTCCGATTGCGAACATAGCGATAAGCAAGGAAGCAAATAAATAAATATAAACTTAATACGATAAAATAAAATTTGTTATTTTGAAATCCATCGACAGCATCATATAATATGAAAATGATACCGAAATTTAAAGCATATAGTAGAAAAAATGCAAAATGATCACGTAAAAATAACTTCATGCTTATTCACTCCAAGTTGCATTTAAGCGATATCCTAATCCGCGCACCGTTTCAATTCCATTTTCAATGCCAAGTTCATTAAACTTCTTACGAAGGCGTGTAATATTTACGTTTAATGTATTTTCTTCCACGAAGCTTTCATCATCCCAAAGAGCAGCTAGTAAATCTTCGCGGCTTGCTGTGCGTGGGAACTTCGTTAGAAGCATTTCTGCCAAAATGGCCTCTTTTTTTGTAAGAAGAACTTGCTCAGCTTTAAAGTGCATTTCTGGTCGTTCCGGGAATAATTTTAAACCTTCTACTTCAACGATTCGCTCAGAAATATTTGGTGCATAATCGCCATAAATCCGTCGTAATTGTCCTTTTATTTTTGCCATCACAACGTCATAGTGAAATGGTTTTGTAATGTAATCATCCGCACCGCTTTCAATTGCCATAATTTGTTCCATCTCACCTGCACGAGCAGAGATGAAAATAATAGGGCAAGTTGATTCATGACGAATTTGACGACACCAGTAAAAACCATCGAATTTTGGTAAATTAACATCAAGTAAGACAAGATGTGGATTGACAGCGTTAAACGATTCTAGAATATCATCGAAATTTTCCGCAATAACAGCTTCATAACCATATTTTTGAATATGAGATTGAAGCAAAGATGAAATATTTGGATCGTCTTCAACGATTAAAACTTTATACATATGTATATTCCTCCTTCAAAAGCCATTGTAGCTATAGTGTAACATGTGTTTCTTGTCTTTTCATTATGTTGCAATAAGTGCTAATCAACAGTATAGGACAAAAGTGGAAAAAGCAAAAAGGTTCATGTAAATAATTGACAATTATTTAGTATTGGTTTAATATTTAGATAAATATCTAAATGTCTAATTATTGAAAGGAAGAAAGACATTGAACCAAGCATTTAAAGCATTAGCAGATCCAACAAGACGAAAAATATTAGACTTATTAAAAGAAGGTGATTTAACAGCTGGGGAAATTGCCGAACACTTCAATATGACAAAACCAAGTATTTCGCATCACTTAAATGCACTTAAAAATGCTGAGCTTATTCAAGATGAAAAAAGAGGACAATTCGTTGTTTACTCTTTAAACACGACTGTATTTCAAGATTTATTAGCGTGGGTGTTTACGTTTACGAATAAAGGGGGAGAGGGAAAATGAGGAAGCATTTATTACCGTGGATTTTCATTATTGCGGTTGCAATTGGTTGGTATATTGTTTGGCCGCATTTACCAGAGCAAATCCCGCGTCATTATAATGCGTCTGGTGAGGTAGACGGATATTTTTCTAAAGTAGAAGCGACCTCTGTTTCAATGGGAAGCATGATATTGTTCTATGTGATATGGATATTTATAGGGAAAATCGACTTAACGAAGAGGAATCATAAACAACATGCTAAAGTATTGTCTATGACAAATCATGCTATTCTTTTTGTGGTTTTCGGATGTAATATATTTTCATTATTAGCTTCATCTGGATATATTATTTCAGGCTCAGTAGCATTTAATTTTGGGTTAGGAACGATATTTCTTGTCCTAGGTAACTATATGCAGCAGACAAAGCCAAATGGTTTTGTAGGAATTCGAATGTACTGGACATTAGAAAATCCAGAAGTATGGCGTAAAACGCACCGATTTGCTTCAAAGGTATTTGTAATTGGGGCAATATTCATGTATGTTACTGCAGCATTTCCTAATCCTATTAATATACTTAGTGCAGTTGGATCTATATTATTATGTGTTATTATCTCCACAATAAAATCATATTCGATTTATAAAGAAGAAATAGAGTTAGACGGAAAACACTAAAAGTATAGGGAGTGTATTTGAAGGTTTGTGTTTGACGAAAATTCCTATTGACATAACAAGTGTATATTGATAGAATTCGATTTATAAAATGTAGATAATTCCATAAATTTAAAATCGGATGAAAATTAAATCTGATTTCTCTTATCCAGAGAGGTGGAGGGACTGTGCCCTATGAAGCCCGGCAACCATCAACTTTTACGTTGAAATGGTGCTAATTCCTGCAAAGCAAGTGCTTTGAGAGATGAGAGGAAGGATTATGTTGATATATGCATAGAAACCTTTCTGCTCATTCTAAAAGCGGAAAGGTTTTTTGTTGTTCGAATGAGAGGGAAGGAAAGTCTGTAAGAAAACAGAGCGATTGATATAGGCGATGGATTTGTGATTTCGTTTCAACATGAATTGATCAAACATACATAAAAAAAGAAGGGTGTTTCCAACATGAAAAAACGATTACTATCAGCACTTATTACAACGGCAGTCTTTGGTTTAGCTGCTTGTGGAGGGGAAAGTGAAAATAAGCTTGTTGTTGGTGCTTCTAATGTACCGCATGCAGTTATTTTAGAAAAAGCAAAACCGTTACTTGAGAAAAAAGGTGTCAAACTAGAAATTGAAAAATTCCAAGACTACGTATTACCAAATAAATCATTAGCGAATAAAGAATTAGATGCAAACTATTTCCAAGGACTTCCATACTTAGAGAAGGAAATGAAAGATAAAAAATATGATTTTGAAGTAGCTGGGAAAATCCATATCGAACCAATCGGTATATATTCTCAAAAATATAAAAATCTAAAAGAGTTTCCAGATGGAGCAACAATTATTATGAGTAATGTAATTACCGATCATGGACGTGGCTTAGCGATTTTACAAAAAGAAGGTATTTTGAAAATTAAAGATGGTATAGAACCTGTAAAAGCAACCGTAAATGATATTGCAGAAAACCCAAAAAATTTGAAATTTAAAACGGACATTGAGCCTGGTTTATTAGCACAAATGTATAACAATAAAGAAGGCGATGCGATTTTAATTAACGCTAACTATGCAATGGATGCAAAATTAAATCCAAGGAAAGATGCAATCGCGATTGAAGGGAATGATTCTCCATATGTAAACGTAGTCGCGGTTCGTAAAGGCGATAAAGATAAGAAAGAAATGAAAGCACTTGTAGAAGTATTGCATTCGAAAGAAATGGAAGATTTTATTAATAAGGAATATAAAGGTGCAGTTATTCCTGTAAAAGAATAACTTTGGAAAGAATGGCGAATTTCGAGAGTGAGGTCTTCAAAATCAAGCACAGGAGTTAGTTGCTATATAGCTTCGTCAACAGGTCGCAAGTATATCACTCATATTACTTTTTCATAAGGAATCCGGTGCTGAATCATCAGTACCGGATTTTTTAATCTTACAGAAATGTAATATTCCTGTAAGAAGAATGAATGGATGGTTCCTGATCCCGGATGTTACAGTGGTAAAGTAGTCATTTTACAAAGTTACATTTCGTTTTCTTCTACTAAAAGCCGTTACATAACTGACCTCTTTTTGTACGAAACATCGATAGTGGCAAAAGTAGAGAGTAGATAGAGTGGAAAGAAAGAAGAGAAGAGGGATGATAGATGAAAACAGTGCTAGAAGCAAGAAATATAAAAAAAATATATGATACAGGTGGAAATCAATTTGAAGCGTTAAAGGGCATTCATTTGGAAGTAAAAGAAGGGGAGTTCGTTGGAATTATGGGACCATCTGGTTCCGGTAAGACGACTCTTTTAAATGTTCTTTCTACAATTGATCATGCGACGAGCGGTGAGATTTTCATTGATGGAAACGATATTGTAAAGATGAATGATGATACATTGGCTTTATTTCGCCGCAATCATTTAGGGTTCATTTTCCAAGAGTACAATTTACTAGATTCGTTAACGGTAAAAGAGAATATTGCGTTACCACTTGCATTATCGAAGATAAAAGCAAGTGAAATTGACCGACGCGTGCTTGAAATTGCGAAGAAGTTTGGAATTGATCATATTTTACATCAATTTCCTTATCAAATATCTGGCGGACAAAAGCAACGCTGCGCAGCCTCTCGTGCCATTGTTACAAATCCAAGTATGATTTTGGGTGATGAGCCAACAGGAGCGCTTGATTCAAAATCAGCGACTGATTTATTAGAAAGTATGAAATCATTGAATGAATATGATCATGCAACAATTTTAATGGTGACGCATGATGCCTTTGCGGCAAGTTACTGTAAACGTGTTATCTTCATGAAGGATGGACAATTATATAAAGAATTACACCGTGGTGAGTTAGAGCGTAAACAATTTTTTCAACAAGTTGTAGATGTAATGTCTGCTATTTCTGGAGGATCGGCCCGTGACATTATTTAGCGTCACCCTTGTAACATATAGCGGAAATTTAAAGGAATGAATAAATATGATCATTCTGTTTTGATTCAGTTGATTCATACAATTAAATGTTTATAAATGGAGAAAGACTTTGCGGGTGTGCGCAAAGTCTTTTTTACTTCTTCATAAAATCTTAAGAATTTTCGATGCTATTTTTTAAAAAATGATTGATACACTTTGGCTATATGAAATGATATTGAAGGAACGGGAGAGGTTGAAAATGAAATTTATTACATTCTTAACCGAATTTATAAAGCATCCGAAAAATGTTGGAGCAATTGCGCCTAGCTCAAATCGATTAGCCAAAAAAATGGTAGGTACAATTAATTTTGAAGAAGCTAAATACATTCTAGAACTAGGACCTGGGACAGGTGCATTTACGAAAGAGATTATAAAACGAAAAAAAGAACATACAATATTTATTTTGATTGAAATTAATGAAGCTTTTTATGAAAATTTGCAAAAGCAGTTTAAAAATGTCTCAAATGTTTTCGTTATACATGGATCAGCTGAAAATATAAAAAAATATATGGAAGAGTTACAAATAGAGAAAGTTGATTACATATTATCAGGGTTGCCCTTTACGTCTTTACCAATAGATGTGTCATCTCGCATTTTATCAAGTGTAATGGAATCGTTACGTGAAGATGGTGAGTTTATAACATTTCAATATACACTTGCAAAGAAAGCTTTTATTCAAAACTTTTTTCAAGAAATTTCATTTAAAAAAGTTTGGCTAAATCTTCCGCCAGCTCATGTCTTCAATTGTCGAAAGGGAATGAGGGGGGAAACAAGTCATGGAGTTACATGAATTCATATCTTATATAGAGCAGTATGGTTATGTGGCGCTTTTCTTTTGTTTATGGCTTGGGATTGTTGGAATGCCGATTCCAGACGAAATGATTGTGATGAGCGGTGGGTTTGCATCGTCACTGGGGATATTACATATCATTTCTGCTTTTTTGATAACCTATTTAGGCGTTGTTTCGGGCCTTTCTTTAGGGTATGTGCTAGGAAAGATATTTGGCACAAAAGTACTTGATAAGTTCTTGAAAAAGAAACAAACGAAATACATTTTCCAATCAAAAGACATGGTTGGAAGGTATGGACATTATGCATTAGTAATAAGTTATTTTATACCTGTTGTTAGACATATCGTACCTTATTTAGTTGGGATGAATCATATGCCATTTAAAATATATGTCTTATATTCTTATACGACAGGATTTGTTTGGACACTATTTTACTTTATACTGGGTTCTTTGTTTGGAAAACATATTGAAACAATTGTAGAAATGACGACGAAGTATGGAATCTATTTTAGTGGTATCATGTTTATCATTGCTAGTATTTCGTATTTGTGCATACAGAAAAAAAGTACGGTAGTAAATAAATAGGAATGAGACGCCCACCTCAAGATAAGAAGATAGGTGGGCGTCTTGCTGCTCGTAACAGTCCGATTGATGAGGGTTCATAATGAGTGGGGAATAAAGAAAATCCCCACTGATAAAAGTTTCACTTTATCGCACTGTATTAGGGTTATATATCATTGTAAAATGTCCAGGTAACAATTCAATATGGCATGGTGTGTGCAGGGCACTTTCTCCATCTGTATCAACTTCTTTTTCCTCTTTCGTTTCAATGCGAATAGATTTTGCTTTTGCATGAAAAATATCATTTTCATCAGTGTCTTCAAAGAGTTTCTTGTTAATATAATCTCTAAATGCTTGGAAACCTGTTGATTTTACAGCAAAAATATCAAGGAAACCATCATCGCATTGTACATTCGGAATGAAGGAAGGAATTCCACCAAGATATTCTCCATTTCCTATCATTACTAAGACAGCTTCATCCTCGTATACTTGTCCATCATACGTAATCTTGACAGAGAAAGTATCAGCATTTTTAACGGTACGAAGTGTACTTAAATAGTAACCAATTTTCCCAAGTTTTGCTTTTTCCTCTGCGTCAATGTTATGAGATACTTCCGAAACAAGTCCAATTCCCCAAAAATTTAAGAAGTATTGGTCATTTGCTTTTGCCACATCAACTGGCTTTGTATCTCCTTTTACAATCATATTTGCTGCATGAGCAATATTTTGTGGAATGCCAAGTGTACGAGAGAAGTCATTACAAGTTCCTCCTGGAATAATGGCGAGAGTTGGTCTTATTTCAAGAGGAGCCAGTCCATTTGTACATTCAAAAACGGTTCCATCACCACCAAAGACAATGATTAAATCAACTTCACTTGCAAATTCTCTACAATATTTCGTCGCATCTCCTTGCTCTTTTGTATGAAGGATTCGTAAGTCGGGAAAAGTAGCTGCTAGTGGCGGGACAATTTTTTCTAGATTTGTATGTAAATCACCTTGTCCTGCTTTTGGATTGACAATGAGTAGAACTTTTTCAAACTCTGTCTTGTTCATTTGTATCTCTCCCTTTGTTACTTTCACAGTAGTGAATGATATGAATAAGCTTTCAACCTATTTCTCTGTTACAACTGATGCGATGTATGGCAAGTTACGATATTTCTCTGCACAGTCAATACCATATCCAACGATGAATTCATCAGGGATTTGGAATCCTACATATTCTGCTTGTAAGTCTACTTTACGACGTTCTGGTTTATCCAGTAATGTACAGAATTTCAATGCTTTTGGTTTATGCATGAAGAAATGATCTTTTAAGAAGTGAAGTGTTAAACCAGAATCAATAATATCTTCTACAACGATGACATTTTTTTCGGTAATATTTACATCGATATCCTTTAATAATTTAACTTTACCAGTTGTTTCCGTTTGGTTTCCATAACTAGATGCAGAGATAAAGTCAATGGTTACGTCATTTTTAATATGACGAATTAAATCAGCGGCAAAGACGAAAGAACCTTTTAATACAGCAATAATAATGATTTCTTCTCCAGCAAAATCACGTTCGATTTGGTGTGCTAATTCTTTGACTTTTGCCTGTAGTGTTTCTTCGGAGATTAATGTATCTTTTATTTTTATATTCATGAGAAGCCTCCTGCGTTATAAAACTTATGAACATTTCGACTGTAAAGGATAGAGAAAGAAAAGTCAAAAAATGATGATAAGAAGTGAAAATTCAATATTTTTTAACAAAATCCTCCGCAAAAGGTCTGATGATATGATATAATAACAATAAAGAAAACGTTTTCATGAAAGGTGAGAGTCATGAAAAAGAAACAGTACACAAGTGTTACATTTATAAAAGCATTATTTCTAACAATTGTTCTTGGGTTGCTAGCTTATATAATTGATATTCCTGTGCTTCGAGTTTCGTTAATTGGAATGACTTTAATTCTTGGAGCTATTTCTCATGGAATGATGCGTCAATTATATGAAGCGGGATTAAATGATAATAAAAAATAAAGTATAATGTAAAGCCTTCATTTATAAGAGATGGAGGCTTTTTGCATTTCTTACAAAAATGTAAGGTAATTTGTAAGAATAATCGATAGTTGAGTGATATTATTTCAGGTACCATAGAAAGTGTAAAGAAAAAGACAAACTCATTTTAGGTAAATGTAGTTTTAGGCATTCTATGCGAAAAGGAGTAGGAGGGAATGAAGAAACGTTGGACAACTTTTGCTTTTCTATCTACTAGTAATACTATCATACTAGATGGAGAGATGACTCTTTCTCACTTATTTGATCAATCAGATGATGATTCTTCTTCAACATTTACAATGAGGTGGTGTAAATGGGGCGAACATTGTAATTTGGAAGAAGGGACCCCTAATCAAGAGCAAAGACTCATCTTTACTAACCCGATTGAAGCATGGAGTGTTCAATATCATAAGTGTAACGTCAAAAATCACTTAAAGAAAACTGAGCCGAGACAATTTTCTTCGGATTCTCCTATTCTAGAATCACATGAAAGTAACAAGTAAGTACTGAGACACGAAAAGGCACTATAGAGAAAATCTACAGTGCCTTTTCCATTTTGTTAATAAAAAAGGTTGTAGAGAATGCTTTCCCTACAACCTAAAGAATATCATTTAGGCGCTCTTATTTTTTGAATTACTATGATAAGCACGAATGCTTTGGAATAACCGTGGTGACGTTGTATATAGAAGTAATAGCAATACTGTACATAATGCAAAAGAAGCAAGCATTGTACTACCGTTTACAATGAAAGAGTACAGAAAGGCTGATTGTCCTTTTGGTGCGTATTGTCCCCAGAAAATAATTCCCGCAATAAAATGGCAAAAATAGCGTGCAAAACTGCCGATAAATGTTCCAAGGATTATATACAAGAGAGCTTTTTTTCCTTGGTTATTTGCAATAGCTTTTTGCACCGGGCGATAAAATAAACCAGCAAATCCAATAAAAGCAAAAGCAATGAAGTATTCAATACATGCTTGTATTGGCGTTAAAATATAGGCATCTCCGACGACAATTTGTAATAACCCCCAAATAAGCCCTCCTAAAAAAGCCATTTTGAATCCCCAGCGATACGCAATAATAAAAATAGGAATCATAGCAAATGAAACAGAACCGCCTGTTGGGATTTTAATTGATAATGGTAAAATGTCGATGATTAAGGCGAAGGCTGCGAGAATTGCAGATTCAATCATCGCTTGTAAATTGGTGTTACGCATGTTGTCATTCCCCCTAAATCCAAGTTGCACAAAAAAGAATTATTATCATAGGGAGATATAAAATACGTAATGAAGAAGATGCTGAGGCATATGTATTTTAACGTTTGCACAATCCCTACATTAGCATTAACTAACAGGTTCTAAGGGTCGGAACAAATTGTTCCCTCTCAGCAATATAGCTCCCCCTGTGATAACGAAATTCTTTATTTGTTAGATTTATTTTAATCGAAATGGATGAGAATGGCAAATGAATCTTGTATTGCTACTATTTCAATATAAGTGTACGAAAATGTTAACAAATAGAATAGAAAAAGCTATAGTGTACGATTTATACAGTATGCTATAATTTGTTTGAAAATAATTATCATTCTCTTTTAAGGAGGAAGATTATGAGTTTGGTTGACATTCAAATCGGTGAAAAAGTATTAGTGAAAAGTATGCAGGCATTAGATAAATTGTTAAAACGGAGATTAGCTGCATTTGGTCTTTCGGAAGGAAGTGAATTGCGTGTGAAACAAAAGGCGATGTTCAAAGGACCGTTTACACTAGAGTGCCGCGGACAATTCATTAGTATTCGTCATTGCGATGCGAAAATGATAAAGGTGGAATTAGTGTGAATAAGGTTGCTTTGCTAGGGAATCCGAATACAGGAAAAACATCGTTATTTAATGCGTTAACAGGTTCTTATGAATATGTAGGAAACTGGAGCGGAGTAACGGTGGAAAAAAAGATTGGGAAATTGAAAGGGAAACAAGGGACATTAATTGATCTACCAGGTGTATATGATTTAAATCCTGTTTCTCGAGATGAGGGAGTAGTGACTCACTTCTTATTAACAGAGGAATTTCATTATATGTTAAATATAGTCGATTCTTCTCAATTTGAACGCAATATGCATTTAACATTACAGCTTTTAGAATTTGGTAAGCCCGTTTCTATTGGTTTAAATATGATTGATGTGGCAAAGCAACGCGGAATTGTGATTGATGTAAAAAGATTATCAGAAATATTAGGAGTAACAGTTGTTCCTGTTGTTGCAAGAAGTGGCAAAGGCTGTGATGAATTACTAGCTACTCTTCATGAAAGTAGTAATAAGGAAATGAAGTCATTTATTCTTTCATATGGTGAACAAGTAGACGCAGCAATTGCAAATATAATGACACTTTTGGTGAAAGAAAATTATGAGCATCCAAGATGGCTAGCGCTTCAATTTTTGAGCAATAACGAAGTGGTGGAACAAGAGGTAATGGGATTGCCCATTTATCATGAATTAGTAACAATGCGTTCTCAGTTAGAGAAAAAACTGGATTGTACGTTAGAAACGCATATGTATAACACACGTGCAGCGTATATTGAAAAGTTAAAAACATGTGTCATTCAACATGAACAGGAAGGGAAAATTCCTTTTTCAGAAAAAATAGACAAGTTAATCACACATAAAGTGTTTGGACTTCCCATTTTTTTAGCGGTTATGTTTTTTATTTTTCAGGTTACGTTTACGTGGATTGGAACGCCTTTGTCAGATATACTTGATGAAATTTTCGCTGGAAAGCTTACGGATTGGGTAACAGCGGGTTTAACAAGTATTGGCGCATCTGAATTTATTCAAGCTCTCGTTACAGAAGGAATTATTGCTGGTGTTGGTGCTGTATTAGTATTTGTTCCACAAATCTTTGCTTTATTCTTTTTTATTTCATTATTAGAAGACTCTGGATATATGGCGCGAATAGCGGTTGTAATGGACCGCATTATGGAGTTCTTTGGTTTAAACGGAAAAGCGTTTATTCCAATGATTATCGGTTTTGGTTGTAATGTTCCAGGAATTATGGCAGCAAGAACAATTGAACAAGAAAAAGAACGACTGTTAACGGTCTTCGTAACACCATTTATGTCTTGTTCAGCGCGTCTACCTGTATATGCATTATTTGCAGGGGTTTTCTTTCCTCACAGCCAGGCGACTGTTGTGTTTTCTTTATACATCGCCGGTATTATACTTGCATTACTTGTTACGAAAATCATGTCCATGACGATTTTAAAAGAAGAAAAGTCTATTTTTGTTGTGGAATTGCCACCTTATCGCATGCCGCAAGCGAAAACATTATGGCTTAGCACATGGGAAAAAGGAAAAGGCTTTGTCCGTAAAGCGGGTACGTTTATTTTTGGTGGATCGGTTATGATTTGGTTATTAAATTATGCTGGTCCATCTGGGTTTGGCGTTGATATGGGAGATAGTTTCTTAGCGATGATTGGTGGAGTCGTTGCACCGCTGTTAGCACCGCTCGGTTTTGGAACGTGGCAAGCAGCAGCATCACTTCTAACTGGATTTTTAGCAAAAGAAGTTGTTGTGTCGACGATGGCGATTATTTATGCGGTAAAAGAAGATGTACTAGGAAATGTAATGGGAGCACACTATACTGCGTTATCAGCTTATGCGTTTATGTTTTTTATTTTATTATACGTTCCATGTTTAGCAACAGTAGCCGTGATTCGTCGTGAAACAGGTTCTGTAAAATGGACGATTTTCTCTGTTGTGTATCCACTTATTGTTGCTTATGTATTAACATTTGTCATATACCAAGTTGGGTCTTTACTCGGATTCTAGAAGGGGATGTATCATAATGGTAGTCAATCTTGTTATTGGAGCTGTCATTTTTGGTTATGCAGGATATACGTTATTTCATTTTGTAAAGCGAAGTAAAAAAGGAAAATGTGCAGCATGTTCCTTAAATCAATCGTGTCAGTCGAAAACTTGTAGTCCGAATAGAAATCATACTGTGAATAAATAAAAAGCTTTGCGAAAATCGCAAAGCTTTTTATTTATTATTTCATTTTAACAAGCTGCGCCGCGTCTACTCCATTTCTTCCTGGAAACTCTTTGCTAGGGTCTTTATCAAATTTCAGCACACCTACAGTTTTTTCTTCCCCTTTTACGTTGTCATATGCAGCATTCTCTACAATTGCAAACATATCTGCATAGCTGCGGCCATCACCAATAATTGTGTTTCCTTCATATTTTAGTTTTATATGATCAATGCTCGTATTCTCTATCTTTTCTTTCGCAAATAATACACCTTGTTCTGCCGTTACAGTTGGTAATGTATCAAGTGCCTTTGTTTCATCATCTTTTTCAACTTTCTTTAGCAATTCTTTTTTTACTAGCGCTTCACCTGTTTTTTTATCCATTACAAGTACTTTCTTTCCTTCTAATGTTACAAGTTTCATTTTATAAACATCTTTTTCCGTTACATCTTTTTTATTTTTGTCTGCTATTTGTTGAACTTGTTGTTCAGTACCATATAATATGAAACCATTTGCTTTTTCTCCCAATAATGAACAACCTGATAATGCTCCAAAAGATATTGCTGTAGCCAATCCAATTCCGATTAATTTTTTCATGTTTCCTATCTCCTTTTTATATTCAATATGATGTGATTGTAGAAAAATAAAAATCTATTGTATAAAGTCCCGATTATAAGAAGCAAACTTCTCTTATAAAATGTAATCTGAACTTCTGATTTCATTTTATAAGAATAACTTTATATGAACGATCGATTTTTCTTACAGCAACATGACAAATATGTAATGGAGTAACAAAAAGAAGGAGTGGGAAAATCGAACATAAGAGATTGTATACATATGTTGTAATAAGAATGTCAGATTATTGCTTGTATATTTGAAAAATAAGATGTAAGGGCATGTTGGGTTTGATATAATGTACACAAGGGTATAAAAATGAATATTTTTACTGTAAAGGGAGATTTTTAAGGTTTCTAAGTAGGGGATTTGAAATATGGTTTAATATATAGGAGGAATTGAAATGTCTTTATTTAAGCGATTAAGAGATTTAACGATGTCAAACGTGTATGCACTCATTGAGAAAGCGGAAGATCCAGTTAAGATGACGGATCAATATTTACGCGATATGCAAGAGGATGTACAAGAAGCTGAGAAAAGTGTAGCAGCTCAAATTGCGCTTGAGAAAAAGTTTAAATTATTATTTGAAGAGCAAGAAGCACTTGTTAAAAAACGTGAAGAACAAGCGCATATGGCTGTTCAAGCAAACAATATTGACCTTGCGCGTCGCGCTTTAGAAGAGAAGCAAAATGCAGAGCAAAAAATGAATGAATATAAAGCAAGTTATGAACAAAATAAAGCGGCTGCGGATAACCTTCGTGCTAAATTAGAAGAAATGCGCAAGCAATTAACAGAATTGAAAAATAAACGTGAAACACTTGTTGCGCGTGTAAATGCAGCAAAAGCACAAAAAAGTATCAATCAAGCAATGTCTGGATTCGATGCTAATACTGCAAAGGCAGGGCTTAACCGCATGGAAGAAAAAGCTCTTCAATTAGAAGCAGAAGCAGAGGCAAGCGGTGAAATTTATAAAAAAGAAAAGTCGCTAGATGAGGAATTTGCAGCTTTAAATAAAAACTCAGCTGTAGAGGACGAATTAGCGCGTATTATGAAGCAGTACGAGAAATAATATAGAAGAAAAATCTTTCTTTTTTAGGAGAAAGAGTGTTTAGCTTTATATAGACGCAGCATTTCATGCTGTAAAAAAGTAATTTATTTTATTTGTATTTCGATACAGGGAATGAACATAGATATAAAGATAAAAGAACCGACATGACATGAAAAGTAATCATGTCGGTTTTCTTATTATGTTCTTAGAGGAGGTTTTTGTATGACGTGGATGAATGTGTTAGCGATGTTTGTTTGGACAGGAGCAAGCGCTATTCTTTTATTTGTACTGATGTGGATTGATTCTATTTTTACAAAATATAACGACGTAGCAGAAATGAAAAAAGGAAATATAGCTGTGACAACACGCTTTATTATGAAATTATTTGCACAAGGATATATTTTGTCACAATCGATTACAAAATCGAATGATTTATGGCAAGCGCTTTTAGCCTCAGTTGTATCATTTGTCATTTTATTAGTTGTAGAAATGTTGATTGAATTCATTTTAAGAAAAATAATCGGATTAGATTTAGAAGAAGGAACAAAGCAAGGGCATGTTGCGCATGCTTTATTAGCGGGTTCATTACATATTGTTGGCGCACTTATTTTAGCAGCATGTCTATAACGGAAAGAGGAGGAAGAAAGTATGAGTTTATTTAAACGAATTAAAAATATAATAAAAAGTCCAGAACCTGCTAAACCAGAACGATCGTTATTAACGTTAGCACCTGGAGATATGATTGAAGTTTCATTAATGATGTATGAGTTAATTGGAAAAACAAGCATGCATTCTCGTAATGAAATTGTACTAACTTTGCAAGATGGGAAAACAATTCGTTATTTAAAAATTGAAAATCGTGAAAGTACGCATTATAAATTATATACACCGATTGATGGACGTTTAGATTCGATAGATGAGATTCCAACAACAATTGAAATGGATGGTATCGAGTATCATCTAGAAGAGCGCTATAGTGGACGTGTTGTTGTCATGGGAAAAACACCGTTTGCTGTTTCAGATGAGCAATATGTATGGGAATTTCAATCGGATAATCGAAATTTACTTCGTATCGAATGGCAAGATGGACGCACAATGATGTATGAGGGAGAAGCGATTCTTTCTGCGGATGTACAAATTATAAGGGCAACATAAGGAGGCGATAATCATGTCAAACCGATTGTTTACCATGATTAAATCGCTCGGTATTGCTACTTTTGTAATTATTGGAATACTTATAGTTGCTGGCTACATATTATTGGGAGCGGGAAATGAACAGTCCATTCAAGACCGCTACCCATTAGAATCAGTTGCAAAAGATGGTAAGCAAGAATCATATGTATACAGGGCTGCCAATAAAACAGTTCCTCAAGTTGCAAAGGAATTGATGGATGAAAAAGAGCCAAAGCAAGTGTCAAAAGAAGACGAAAATCAAATGTTTCTTGTGTATTCTGATAAGCTTTATAACCTTCAAAAAGATAAAGAAAAACCATCGGATACACTGGTTGAAATTAGCAATAAAGAATTTGTTCGCCAAAATTATCAACCATCTTTTTTACAAGGGTATATTGTCGGAAGTATTTTAAATGATATATTTGGTTCGTATAAATCGTCGCGTGGTGATTATCGCGGATATAATGATAGACAAAATCATAAGCCAGTTATCCCGGAAAGACCACCTACAAAAGAGGAAAAGAAAACACCACCGCCTATTACAAAAGAGGGAAAAGGATCGATTATTAAAAGAAGTGATAAAATTGATTCCAAACCATCTGTAGGAGATCAAGGAAGTATTACGAAAAAAGAGAGTAAGAAAGTTCCACCATCTACAGGAAAGAAAGGAACAATTACAAAATCGCCAGGCGGTAATAGCTCAGATGTGAAGCCAAAATCATCCATTAAAACTCCGCCAAAGAATACATCTCCCCCTAAAACACGGGTTGGTGGTGCAGGGAAAATTACGAAAAGAAGATAGTGAGAAAGGCCCAAGAAGAGTGTTAGCGGCTTCTTGGGCTTTTTTGTATAAGAAGGAAGCGGTCAATTACAATTTATAAAAGATTTCGTGTTATTTCTTGGATTATTCAGTAGCTTGTTTATTCCGCTATTTTAGGGCAATTTCACTTTATAAATATAACGATAGCTTCGAATGTTGAAGCGGAATTTTTATATTAGAGGCATGCGGGATAGAGAAAAGTACTTCTCTTAGAAGATAGGGCTTTCGTTTTGGAAACAATAATTCAATGAGACTGATGTGAGATTACAGTTCTCTTGCTGATAAAAAAAATCTGTCCTCCTATAGCTAACAGCAACATAACAGCTGTTACATAAGGTAAGGTAATCGGGGAGATTCCTTTTTCTAAAAGAATTCCGTTTACCATTGTCCCGATCGAACCAGAAAAATAATTAATAGAGCTAAGCAAAGCAATTGAAATGGTAGCATGTTTTGGGCTAATTTCTACAAGCGTTTTTTGTTGGATAGCGAGTGTTGCCCATCCTGTACTCCCCCAAAGAATTAAGCAGATAGCTACTAATAATGCAGATTTATGGAAAATCCCCATGCATATAAATGAGAGAAACATAATTCCTATTACATACAGTAATAGGACCTTTGGCTTTCTATAGAAATCTATGATAAACCCGATGAGAAAACTTCCGGCAATTCCGCCGATTCCCCACATCCAAATAAATACGATAAACTTGTGGAAACCATATGCTGTAATGATGGAATATAAGTACGTATACAAACCTAAACTACAAAAGCTCAAGATCATTGTAATCAGCATGACAAGAGAAACTTGTTTGTTTTTGAACATACTTAGTCGCTCTTTTAATGTTGGCAAAGGGCTGGATTCTACTATAGGAAATTTCGTGAAGAGAGCACATATCCCAATCATTCCAATGATAACAATAAGCCAGATTGCTAGGCGCCATTCATACAAGGAAGCAATATAGATACTAAGTGGAACACCAATTACAGTGCCAGCGCTCATTCCAAGTAAAACAGTGCTTAAAGCTCTTCCTCTTCTTTTTTCAGAAACGAATGTAACAGCAGCAGATGATGCTAATGGTGAATATAGACCAGCACCTATTCCTGCTAGACCTCTAGAAATGAATAGAATGATAAAATGATGAGTTACAGCGGTTATAAAGTTAGCAATTGTAAAAAGAAATAAAGCGGCTAATAATGTATGTTTTACATTTGTCTTTTTCATAAATGTAGCGAATAGAGGTGCAGTAAAGGCATAGCAGATTGTGAATATGCTGACGGTTTGCCCAGCTGTTCCAATGGAAATATGAAAATCATTCGCAATTTGTGGCAAAATCCCTGCCATTATATAAGCATCTATTCCTAATGCAAACATTCCAAGTGTTAATAATAATATTTTATTCAAGGTGAATCCTCCTTTTGGTAAATTGGTCTATTGTTATCGTAAAAGGTATAATGAGATTAGTGAAATTCATATTTTGAATAGGAGGTATGAGTAAAACTCATGACGATAGCGAGATATGAAGTGCTTCAAAAAGTAGTGGAGTTAGGAAATTTCACGAGAGCAGCAGAGCAATTAAATATGACACAATCAGCTGTAAGTCATGCGATTGCTAGTTTAGAAAAAGAGTTTGGTCATCCTTTATTACATAGAAATAAGCAAGCTGAAATTAGAAGAACTGAGTTTGCAAATCGTATTTTTCCACATATTCAAAATGTATTAAAGAGTGAATCGGCAATTAAGCAAGAAGTATCTATGCAAAATAAGAGATTGACAGGTACACTCAAAATTGGGGCGTTTACAAGCGCGGCAGCACAAATATTACCGTCTATGTTATTGCAGCTTAAACAAAGTTTCCCTGGTATTAAAATTTTATTATTTGAGGGTACATATGAGGAAGTTAGAGAATGGATTGATAATGGAACAGTGGACATAGGGTTCGTTTTAGAATCAAATGTAAATAAAAAAATCCAATCAATTCCAGTTAGCAAAGATGAAATTGTATTAGGATTACCAAAGAATCATTCGTTGATGAATGAAAAAATAGTAGATATTCAACAAATCGATGGAATGGACTTTATAATGCCGAAAGGGCCCTATCAGTCGTTAGTGATAAAAAATTTAGATGATCATCAAGTGCATCCAAATATTATATTAGAAGTACTAAATTGCGAAACGATTGTGAATATGGTTTCACAAAATATTGGAATTACAATGGGACCTGAGTTGTTTTTTAAATCGCATAAGGACATTGAAATAAAAAGATTAAGGCAGAAACAATATCGTCATATTCATTTAGCTTTTAAAGAAAGGGTACCGATAATTGAGGCTTTTTTTACGTGTAATCAATTATCGGTCACTTCATAAGATTACATAGCAATAAAGAAGCCAAGGCCATTCTTATGCTTTTAAGAATGGCCTTGGCTGTATATTAATTAAATATAAAACTTAGAACAGTTAAGAATATCGCAAATCCTAAAATACCCCCTACAACTGTCATGTGGCGCTTTTTCCCCATGACAACAATTGCGATATATTCACGAATCATTGCGTTTGGCCAATAATAAAATGCCGTTTTTGAACCAATTCCTTGGCTATTTAGACCAGCTTGTTTGGCATATAAACCAGCGCGAAATAGGTGGAAGTTATTTGTTGCAAAGATGCTGTTGTAATTTCCATCTGGTTTTAATGAATCCATAATTTGTTTTGAGAAAAGCATGTTTTGATACGTATTAACTGATCGATTTTCTTGTACTGTATGTTCAATTGGAATTCCTTGTTCCACAGCATATTTTTGCATTGCTTCAGCTTCAGGAAGGTTTTCATCAGGTCCTTGTCCACCGGAGAAAATAATTGTAGGTGGTGAAGCAACTGCAGCTTGCTTATGATAGAAATCAATTGCTTTATGAATACGACTTGCTAGTAGTGGCGGAACTTTATCACGAATTAAACCACTGCCGAGAACGATAATGAAATCTTGATTGCATTTTGGCCTATTAAATTGATAAAGAAGATAGGCAGTGAAGAAATTTAAAACATGTATAAAAAAGTACAAAATAATAAGCGAAATTGCGCCGAATATAGGTTGAAAATGAGAAGAAAACAAGCTTGTTGGGTCAAAAATAGCCAGTAGTATCCATAGTAAAATGAATATACCTAAAAAGAGTGTTAAACAATTAGAAAAGCGTCGTCCTTCTTTTTTCATTAATGTTTTTGCATTAAGAAATAATCCTATTACTAAAGCAATTATGCCGAAAGGTAACATCAGTATAAAAGCTAAAAAAGGTATCGCAATAATCCAATGTATTTTTTCATTATCAAATTGAAAAGCGACAATAAGACAAAAAACGAGAAATGAACAGAAAAACGTATTAAATAAAAAGCCATTTATTATTTTTCTTGGATCTTTTAAATAAGAATAAAGAAAAATAATGAATAAAATAAGAGGAATCATCCCAAAAATAATCAAGTAATATACACCTCATTTTTTATAATCTTTGTGTGAATTGATCCGCTATTTCATGGTAACCATCATTGATGAGGGACCATAATCAGTGAGGATGAAGAAAGCTCCACTTTATCTCGCTATTTTAGGGCAGTAAGACTCCCACCTCAAGATTTAGAGAGAAGCAAGGAAGATAGGTGGGAGTAGGGCTGCCCGTAACAGCCCGATTGGTGAGGGATCATAATCAGTGGGGGATGAAGAAAACCCCCACTGATTAAAGTTTCACTTTATCACAAAGATTATATTACATGATGAAAAAGAGAGTCCTTAGAAAAAAGAGGATTTAGAATTTTCTCAATAAATAGTATGGAATAATATGATACAATGTATTCAAAGCGATATATTAAAAGTAAAATGGTTTGGGACACTCTACGGAGTGTCTTTTCTATTTATCCCGCTATTTTAGTTAGGGTAATAAGACTCCCACTTCAAGATCCAGAGAGAAGCAAGGAAGATAGGTGAGGGCTCATAATCAGTGGGGGATGAAGAAAACGTCCACTGATTAAAGTTTCACTTAAAATAAAGTGAAAAATGGGAGGAAGAGAAAAAACTTGGATTTGTAGATGCACGATAAAGCAGAATGGTTCTTGATAGGTTAGTTAGCTTAGGTCTCTTGTCAACTCATTCTGTTTTATAGGACGAGGTACAAATAGAGAAAGGAGCATCTCGATAAGAGGGGCTTTTTTTAATTTTAGACTAAGGATGCTATTGGTTTTCACTGTAAGAATAGGAATAAATATCTATACTAAACATTAGCAATCTTCCGTATAAATATTATCAATTTACTATATCTTCCATTGGTGTTACATTGAATTTGAAAAGACTTTCTTTTTCAAATTACTACCCCTAATAAACTTTTGAAAAAGTTAGCTGTCTCCATACTTGTCATTTATGCCTTAACAAAAGAGGGATCATATGATTCCTCTTTTGTTTTTTCGACAACATATGACAAAAAACATATGTATAACTTATTATGATGTATGTTATATATTATCATTATCATTTTTTGTAAAAATTCGACTTTTATAACAAATAATGATAATTTATTTTTGTGCTAGTTAAACTAGTAAAAAATACTTTAGGGAAATGAGGGAATTTTATGTTAAGTAAAGGGGTTTTAACTAAAGGAGTTTTATCATTAGGGCTTTTGGTACTTTATTAGCTGCCCCTGTAACGAGTTTTGCAGCAGAAAATAATGTATCTTCTGGGCCAGAAATGATTTATACAGAATTTGGTTATACAAATGTTGAGTCTGGACCTCAGCATGTTATTCAAGGTAAGGAAGTTCCTAGAATCGGTGCTGGACAGTGTTTTGATAATATAGAAGGTGGAAGATGGTGTAAAGGTCAAACTATGGGTTGGAGGGGAGATTGGGCACAATATTCTCAATATGATCATGGTTCTCGTGTATATAAGGCGTCAGCTATGGCAAATGGAAAGACTACTTATGGTAAGTGGAAAGATCCAGGAGTTCAAGCTTATACGACTTCACCATATTTTTACTCGCTGTCTTCTTATAAATCTTATTATGATGTGAAGTGATTATTTGGAAAATTAATTAATTATAAGCAGAAGAGAGTGTGTAAAAGTCCTATTTTTTATAGTGATTTTTTACTCTCTCTTTTGTTTTATTATAGATTTGACATAGAATTTTTAAATTTAGGAAAAATAATTTTATATTTTGAATTACATTATATACATTTATGACTATTAAATTAAAGAAAGAGAGAGTATATGAAGAAAATATTATTCTTTTTGTACATAATAATTTTTTCATTTTCTTGTTTTGTATTTGTTGATTTGGTTTCAGGTAAACAAGAGGATTCAATGAAACGAGCGGGAAAAGATAATAGTTTTAATATAACTATTAATGAAACTTCTTTAAAAATTAATTCTGAGAAGTTTTTATCTTTATTGTTCATTGCAGCTGATGATTATAAAGCTAATATTTTTAAGCTAATATATTCTGATAATAATTCAACAGAATATATTTATTTAACATATGATGAAGAATCTTACTTTTCACATTTCCCTTTATTAGTTGGGGATTTACCTAATAATAATAAAGTAGATGAGTTTAATCTTTCTACAATACAAAATAAAATGATAACAGGAAAAATATTCTCTTATACAAAAGATATTAATTTTAGTATTAAACCATTAAGAGCGTTTCCTAAAGATAAATCAATTGGGGGAAATTATATAATTTCTTTAAAAGATAAAACTAGGATTGATTCTTTTGTAGATAGACTACAAAGAGATTTTGGAGTACCAATTAAATATTCTATTCATGAATTTCAACCAGTAGTTGTGGATTTGAGTCAATATTTTGGACACAAAAAAGTTAAATCTAAGCTACCTTTTTAGCTAGATCTTCTATTGCTTGAGGAGTTTTATAACCAATGCTACTATGAATTCGTT
>NZ_JAKUEH010000021.1:0-55105 GCF_022662815.1 Bacillus cereus group sp. BfR-BA-01492 | reverse complement strand
AACGAATTCATAGTAGCATTGGTTATAAAACTCCTCAAGCAATAGAAGATCTAGCTAAAAAGGTAGCTTAGATTTAACTTTTTTGTGTCCAAAATATTGACTCAAATCCAATACTAAAAACATAATTAAAACTAGCATAAATTAATTAACACCTCATTTTTGATAATACAATAAAAGAATAGGCTAACATATTTGTTAGCCGCTTCTTTTAAAACTATGAGATTGAAGTTATTTGTAACATTTACAATACCCGCCCAAAACAATACTTCCACAGTCATAACCAGTCTTACAATCCCACCTATAAGAAACTTTTGTTCCAAGGTATCCATGCCCACAGTTATCCGAACAGACAACCCTTTCGCAACCACAGTTAATTGGGCCTAACAAAGTTCCAAAGAATTTTTTAACATATTTATCCCTCCTTCCTTCACTTAGATAATAACATGTTGTATCTTTTAAATAAATATAATGTTATAAATTTAAAGAATTTTCAGATTTTTAAAAACAGTTAAAAGAGAGGTTATATGTATATTATGAATTTTTATAAAGAAATATTGAGACAATCCGTTTCACAGCATAAGAAAACCATTCTTCTTACAATTGGTACCTCTTTAATTTACTCTGGATCTGTTTTAATTTTACTTTGGTTAATTATAAATAAAAGAATTAAAATTGGAGATTTTGTTGCAACTATCGATGCCATACAACGTTCACAATCTGTAATTACTAATATTTCTTTTTTACTTGCAGACTTATATCAACAAAGATTATATATTAGGGATTTATATTCCCTTTTTGAATATCCAGAAGATAAGGCTAACAATCCTGTTCCCTTTCCAAAATTAGAAAAGTCAATTGAATTTAATAATCTTTCATTTAGTTATCCCTTTATGAAAAACTATAGTCTACAGAACATTAACTTAAAAATATACCCAGGAGAAAAGGTTGTTATTGTAGGAGAAAATGGTTGTGGAAAAACTACATTAATTAAATGTTTGGCTGGTCTTTTTGAACTTAATAATGGGAGTATACTATTTGATCGAACAAACATCAATGATATAGATAAACAAAGTCTCCAACGTAATATTTCTATAACTTTTCAGGATTTTATAAAATATGAATTGAATGTCCTAGAAAATGTGACATTAAAAACTACAGAAAAGATTAATCGTCATAAAGTCGAACAAATACTCAAGCAGTCTGGTTCCTATGAATTTGTTCAAAAGCTTAAAGATAATTACAACACACGATTAGGAAGAATGTTTGAAGATAGTATAGATTTATCTGGAGGACAATGGCAACGTAAAATCCAAGGAAAGAGCGTTCCATAAAGCTTTTATGTCTCTATTGCACAAGTCGAAGGTTATAGTAAAAAAATGGATGTTTACTACCTCTGTTAAAGTGTCTTTGTTTTTCTTCTTATGGAAGAAAAACAAAGACACAGAAAATTCAAAATACTTTTACGCGACACTAGTGCTGTTTCATGTATATTGAAAAAAAGAAAAAGCACTGCTGAAATCTTCAGCAATGCTTTCCGATTAGACGTACTATGATAATGAACGTCTAATTTTTCTACTCATAAGTTCTGTATACTCATATATATTTATTTTAGCTTTAAGATACGTTCAATTTCCTCCACGCTCAACTTACTTGCCTTTGCAATAGTTTCAAGTGGTACACCAATTTCATGCATTCCTCGTATCATCTGCATCTTACCTTGCTCAATGCCTTTTTCCATGCCCTCTTGTTCTGCATGTGCTAACTTTGCTTGCTCATCTAAAAGCAATTTCTCTCGAGCTTCGTACGCTGTTCGGAAAGAAGAATCATGGCTCATATTTTCCCATTTATTTATTGCCTTTTGTAAAATTGGATCTTGATTCATCGCAATCTCCTCCAATGTTTGAGTTAAATGTTCATCTTCATGTGCTGGTAATAATAAAATCCAACGAGCAAATGTATTTTCCCACAGGTTTACTTTCTCTTCACGCCATTGTTTTACCAATTTCGGTATCTCTATAAAATGGATTTCAATGTCGTCACTTAATAGTTGCTGCATTTTAGTATTCCATAATTGTCCGATGGTATGAAATACATCATCCTGAGAAAATAAAATAAAGTCTAGTAAGTTAATGGTAATAGTTTTCCGAAGTGAACGATATGGCATTCCTTCTTGCATTTGGGATGTATAAAGTTTACTCCAGTAATATAACGATCGCTTTACCATATCATGTGTATTCCGAAGCTGAATTTCGATATTTACTTGCGTTCCATTATCTAGCGTTGCTAATAAGTCTAAAATTGATAACTTATCATCTTCATAAGATTTATGGAGATGTGGATCATCTAGTTGTAGCGAGGTAATAGGCACATCTAAAGATTCCTCTAAAATTGCATTTAAGAAACCCGTTAAAATTTCCTCATTCCCTTTCGTTCCAAATAACTGTTTAAAAGCAAAATCAATGCGTAAATTTACTAATTTAGTGGACATGGATTTCCTCTCCCTGTCTTTATCTTCTCTTATCCTTATTGTACATAAAAAAAGGTAGAACATGCAAACAGGCTCTTATGTTATCTTACATAAGAACCTGCCTAAATTCATAAAAAATGGACGGTTCTGGGCAATTTTCCGTCTCTAGTTCTAATAACCCCTTGTGGTCTTTCTCCATGATACGATTATTCCTTGGGTTATTCTCAAGATTTCGAATCATTCATCCTAAATACATTGCACATTCAAATCTTTGTGGTTTGTTAAAGCAGTAATAAATTGCGTTTTTTTACATTCTGGATGTTCTTTATTGGCATAACGACGATATGAAATATACGCCAATAATCCTTTATGAAACAAACTTTCCGCCAATCAAGCATTATAGTATCCAGCATCTAAAGCAACTTCTCGGGGATAAAAAACAAGCTGTTCTTTTACATATTCAATTCGGTCCAATAAAATACGCAAATCGCCCTCTCGGATCATGTTTCACAGACAAACGAACATCTAGATCATACATCATTTCATAGAATTTACGATTTTGTGTGATATCAAGATTTTGTTGATAATAGAACATAAAAAACGCCTCCTTTCTTATATTTTTCTACAAAAGGAAGCGTTTTTAAAGTATTTTATTGTGTAAATATCTTGACAGAGTTATTTTTCAACACTCTGAAACAGAAGGTGCTAACATACACCTTCTGTTTTTTATATTCCGCTATTTTAGTCCGTTTCAATTCTATAATCTACTATCTTATCATTATGATCTAAGTATAAAATGAGACATTCACTATCAATCGGGATAAACCCTCTTTCAGTCCCTAAATAATATATCATTTGATGGACAGTTTCAGACTGTCTTATTTCTGTTGGTGTACCCAACAACGTTATAACCTCTTCCTTGGATGTTCCAATTAGTTTATGTTTCGCTAGTAAATCATCTATCATATACACTCGTTTGCCATCATTTTTGAACCATGTTTCTTGGTGAAACTTCGACTGATATTCATTAACCCCTAATTGTATGATGCATATAGTAAATAATGCCGCACTAACAATTGTAATGCTTTTCAGTTTCTTACGATATATTTCTTGCTCATCACTTAAAGCTAGTTTAAACATCACCCACCGAAACAAAAGCAAAATGATAAATGGAATTGATACCGCTAAAACACTCACTATACTATAGGACGAATGAGCTATAGCAATGATGCATATAAAAGCTAAGTAAATGAATAAGTAGAAAAAAGTATATAAATACAATATTCCCCATAATAAAGGTTTCATATATGTTTTCAATAACGCGTCTCCTTTATGGCATCATTTTTGAGCAATCGCCTTGTCCATCTGTTCCATCACGTTTTTTATTTCTTGTAATTCTTTTGCAGTATATAACACTTTTTCATTCAGCAGCACATTTTTAAAATACATAATAAATTGTTCTCTATCTTTCAATCTTGGTACTCGTTCATGAGAACAGTCTATTATTTCATGTTCCTTTCTCTCATTCTCAAAATATACAACTGGCTTTACTTTTTCTTTTACAATTTCTGCATTTTTCTCTTTTAAATACTCATATAAACTTTCCGAAAGATGTTGTATCTTATAAACAACATTACCTTCATTTACTACTTTCAAAGTTCCCATTTGCTCTTCTTTTATAAAAATGAACGTTTCTTCTTGATTATGCTCATATTGATACTTTCCTATTTCATCAACTATAAATGAAAATATCCCTGCATTATCTTTTGTTAAACCGTGTATTATTCTTCCTTTACATTCTACTGTTTCAATCACATATACGCCTGTTCTTAATAACAACACATGATGAATACGGCGATTTTCCATCTTTCTTTTTGTTCTGCTTGATATTTTCGGCAAAAATATATTTGGAATCATGTATATCTCATTTTCTTTTACAATTTCCTGCTGAATAAATTGTTGTTTCATGTTATGTAATAGTTCATGCGTATGTATTTCCGCTACATTTTTTGAATACGCTTTTAAATCTGCAATAAAATTTTGTAACATTTGTACTTCATGATTATGTTTCTGCTGCATTTCACTGCGCTCTTTACTATGTTGCATTGTGAGTTCATTCTTCATCATTCGCATATTTTCAATTTCGCGAGCTGTTTTCACTTTTAAATCATTGTATTTTTGTTTTTCTATATTTTTTATCATTTCTTGCTGCTGTTCATAATTTTCAACTGTAGCAGCAATCTCCCCTTGATAGTTTTCTATGACTTGTGCTTTTTCAAAATCTACTTGTTGCTTCTCAGATTCTAGCTGTTTATTTTTATAAAACAATACAAATGCTACAGCTAATAAAGCTAATATGACACATATAAGCACATATTCCATTCTTCTTCTCCTTTATTCCTTATCAGACTCTGATTTTAAAATATTTCTATCTTATTATACTATAAAGTGAAACTTTAATCAGTGGGGGTTTTCTTCATTCTCCACTGATTATGAGCCCTCATCCATCGGGTTGTTGCGGGATAAAAGCGCAAAAAGCCTTGCTACTACAAGGCTTTTTGCAGACTTCCTTTATTCTGAAGCAAATACATATTATAGTAGAGTCCTTGCTTACTTAGCAGTTCTTGATGTGTTCCTCGTTCGACAATCTCTCCTTCATGCATTACAAATATTTGATCGGCATCTTGGATTGTAGACAACCGATGTGCAATTGCAATTGTAGTTCTTCCTTTACGCATACGCTGCAATGCTGTTTGAATTGCTTCTTCTGTTTCCGTATCAATATTTGCTGTCGCTTCATCTAATACAAGCACTTTCGGATTTGTTGCAATTGTTCTTGCAAAAGCAATCAATTGTCTTTGTCCACTAGAGAAAGCGGTCCCTCGTTCCACTACTTCTGTATTATACTGCTCTGGCAATTTTTCAATAAACGTATTCGCTTGCACAAAGCGGGCTGCTTCTTCTACTTCTTCATCAGTAATACTTTCATTATACATACGAATATTTTGCTTCACATTTCCAGCAAACAAGAACGCATCTTGCAAAACAAGACCAATCTTTTTTCGAATTTCCTGTTCCTCAAATTCTTCTAAATTTACACCATCTATTCGAATACTTCCTGACTTCATGTGATAAAATCTCATCAATAAGTTCATAATGGTACTTTTCCCACTACCAGTATGCCCAACAAAGGCAACTGTTTGCCCAGGCTTCACATGAAACGATACATTCTTTAACACATCTCGCTTCCCATCATAAGAAAACGTAACATTTTGAAACTCAATTTCCCCTTCATGTACTTGCGGCTGTTCATTCCCTTGTTGAACGGGTGCTAAATCATTTTCATCCATTAAATGAAACACACGGGAAGATGAAACGAGTGCTTGTTGAAAGAACGAAAGCTTCATCATCATTTCATTTACAGGTTGAAAGAAACGGTGAATATAGTTAACAAAAGCATATAATACCCCAACTTCAACGGGACTATTCAATGCATTAATCCCAAACAATGCAAGCACGAATGCAATTGCCATAATGTGCACAAGATCTGTTGCTGGACGTAAAAGCAATGCATCTAACTTTAACGTTCGGCGACCAGCATTATAATGCTTACCATTTATCTCTTCAAACTCTTTTCTCATCCGTCTTTCTTGCCGGAATACTTGCACAATATTCATACCTTGAATCGATTCATTTAACTTCGCATTTAAAATACTAAGTTGACTGCGTAATTCTAAATAAAAAGCTGAACTTTTCCGGCGATATATCGCCATAATCGTCACCATAATTGGAATCATGATGAGAGAACATAAAGCTAGTTTTACATCCAGTAAAAACATTGCGACTAATATTCCAATTAAAAATACAATATTTTTCACAAACGTCGATAATACACTCACATAAAAATCTTTAATGGCTTCTGTATCATTCGTTATGCGCGATACAAGCGTCCCAATTGGGGTACGATCAAAAAAACTGAGCGACAGCTTTTGTACATGTTCATATACTTCTACACGCATATCTTGCACAATTTTAAATGCAATATTTTGAAAGTATAATAGGTTTAAATACGTAAATAACACTTTTAATAAATGGGCGACCATATATATAACAAATAACGTTATTAATGCCGATTGTTCAAAATTACGTGGAACTAAGTGTTCATCTAGAAATTGTTTAATTAAAAATGGCCCCATCATTTCTGTAACCGTTGCACCAACTAAAAATAGAAACGCCAGTGATAACAATCCTTTATATGGTTTCAGATAAGAAAGTAATCGCCATAAGTCACTTCTCTTTTTCTCAGCCATTATATGCCTCCCTTCTCAACTAGCGCCTCTAACTGTTGACTTTCATACATCTCTTTATACCAACCCGTTTGCTCCATCAATTGTTCATGCGTCCCTCTCTCTACAATCTTTCCTTCATCTATAACAAGAATAAGATCGGCATGTTGAATCGCACTTAACCGATGCGCTGTTATAATCGTTGTTTTTTGCGCTCTTTCTCGTTTTAAAGCTGTTAAAATGGTCTCCTCAGTCTTTGCATCTACCGCAGATAAACAATCATCTAAAATTAAAATTTCAGCATCTGTTAATAATGCACGAGCAATAGAAATTCGCTGTTTTTGTCCACCTGATAGAGAAACCCCTCTTTCTCCTACTACTGTATCGTATCCTTCAGGAAATTGAATAATATCATCATGAATACATGCAATTTCAGCAGCACGCGCAATTTCCTTATATGATGCATTTGTTTTTCCAAATGCAATATTTTCTCCTATGCTTGCTGAAAATAAGAAATGGTCTTGCGGAACATAAGAAATAGCCGCCCTAACACTATGAAGTGTCATATCGCGAATATCTTCATTTCCAATTTTTAATTCACCATTAAAATGATCATACTCCCTAATCAAACATTTTAATAACGTCGTTTTTCCCGCACCAGTTCGGCCAACAATGCCTAACGTTTCTCCCCTTTTCAATTCAAAATGAATATCTTTCAAATTTAACATTTCATTTTTCTTATAAGAAAATGTATCGATTGCAAATGATACATCACCGCTCGCTACACGCTGTATTGCATCCTCTTTATTAACGACATCTGAAGTTTGAGATAAGATTTTTTCAACGCGATCATATGACGCTCGCCCGCGTTCCATAATATTAAAAAGCCAACCAAACGCTAACATCGGCCAAACGAGAGTTCCTAAATATGTTGTAAAAGTAATTAATCCACCTACTGTCAGCTCTCCCCGCACAACTAAAAGTGATCCGTAACAAACTGCGATTAAAAATGAAAAACCGACAATAAGAGCAATTGTTGGATCAAACAATGAGTCAATACGAGCAACTAACATATTTTTATATACTACATCTTCTGACTTTTTTCGAAATGCTTGTAAATCTTCTTTTTCTTGACCAAGTGAGCGAATCACCTTCATCCCACTCATACTTTCTTGTACTTTATCGTTAATTTCCGAAAATGCTTGTTGCGCTTTATGAAATCGTCTATGTAACAATGTGCCATAATAATTTGTAGAAATCGCTACAATTGGCATAGGAAGGAGACTAATCAGCGTTAACTTCCAGCTGATTGTAAACCCCATTGCCATTAATACACATCCTCCTACAGCTAGAGAGTCAACAAGTGTCAATACACCAGAGCCGGCTGTTTGTTGAATCGCTTGAATATCATTTGTCGCATGAGCCATTAAATCACCTGTACGATGCGATTGATAAAACGAAGGGCTCATGTTTGTAAAGTGTTCATATAACCTGCTCCTCAATTGACGTGCTAATTTTAAAGAAGAACCGAAAATCATAATACGCCATATATAACGTAATATGTACATTGTGATTCCAACAACGATTAAAAGCCCAACCCATTGTAATAGCTTTTCGGCAGTTAAAGTTTGATTATTAATCTCATCAACAATAATTCCAATTACTTTCGGTGCTACAAGCTCTAATAATGCTACTCCAAACAATAAAATAATTCCTGTTATGTACGCTCGCTTTTCTTGTTTAAAAAACCAAGCTAACTTAAAAAATACTTTCATTTTATCCTCCTCCCTTAAAATAAGCGATGTTCTCAGTTTATCAAAAATACAAAATTTTTAAAAGTTTTAAAAATTAGTACCTTCAAATGAAAAGGACATCCGTTTCGGATGTCCTTTTAGCGCTTATTTCATTTGCTTGTTCATCGCGCTCATCATTTGATTAATTTTCTTTTGAGACGGTTTTTGTCCCATTTGCATCATCATCATTTTTAACATTTGTTCATTAATTGGTGGATTTTTTTGTAAGTAGTTCATCATATATTTACGAGCGATAAAAAATCCTAACGCTACGCCTGCTAGTAATGCTACTACACCAACTAGAATACCTGACCAAATTGGCATATATTTTCCTCCTTCATGTTGTCTACCTTACAGTGTACTAAAACCTTTTCAATAAGACAAGATGATATTCGACATTTTTTTATACATATGTTCGTGCTTGCTTGAGAGGATTTAGCCAACCATACTTCTTATTTTCATAATCCATTGCTAAAAATGTTAATTCACATTTTCTGAGCACCTCAAAAAAAGTTGTCTCCATTGAAACATTTCCAGAGGTATTCATTCGAATGTATTGTGGTTTCACGATTATTTCTCCGTATTCCGTCCCTATATACAGCATATGTGTATGATATGTTCTATTATATTTCCCTAAATGGTGTAAAGCTTGTTCCAATTTATGATGAATTTTTATGACTTGTAAAGGCGTCGTAATATACATCATCTGCTTATATAGTACTTTCTTTTCCGAAAGGGATTCAGATTCTGAAAATCGAACAAATAAATCAAAAAGCAAAGATTCACGACCAAAGTATGTCTTCGCAATATCTTCTTGAATTAAATACAATTCATACGTTTTCATTTTTCTCCTCCCGATCTGGACAATCTTTTTCTCTACATTATATAGAAGAATATGTGCAATGATTGTCTGACTACGGAAAAAGAAAAAACTTTTTCTGTCGAATTCAGTCATTTACATAGAAAAACCCCTCCATATCGGAGAGATTTTTCAAAGCTATTAAAGCATTTCTTTTACTTTACGTACAACGTTTTCTACAGTGAATCCGTACTCTTCCATAATCTTTTCACCAGGAGCAGATGCACCAAACGTATCGATACCTAATACGTCGCCTTCAAGACCAACGTAACGATGCCATCCGAATGTAGCACCCATTTCGATTGCGAAACGTTTTGTTACTGCTTTTGGTAATACTGATTCTTTATATTCAGCAGATTGCGCTTCAAAGCGATCCATAGATGGCATGCTGACAACAGCTGCATCTACACCATCTGCTGCCAACGCTTTTTGCGCTTCAATTGCTAAGCTTACTTCAGATCCAGTTGCAAGTAAGATTACATCAGCTGTTTCTTTCTTGCTTGCAGAAATTACATATGCACCTTTTGACACTTTCTCATAAGTATCTTCTTTTGCACCTTCTAATGTAGGAAGATCTTGACGAGTTAAAATTAATGCCGTTGGTGTGCTTGTAGATTCTAAAGCTAATCTCCAAGCCGCTACAGATTCGTTACCATCAGCTGGACGGATAACAGAAACATTCGGCATCGCACGAAGAGCTGCTAATTGTTCGATTGGTTCATGTGTTGGACCATCTTCACCAACAGCAATACTATCATGCGTGAATACATATGTCACAGGTAATTGCATTAATGCGGCAAGACGAATTGCTGGACGTAAGTAATCAGAGAATACGAAGAATGTACCACCGTAAGTTTTTAAACCGCCATGAAGTGCGATACCGTTCATTGCTGCACCCATTGCGAACTCACGTACACCATACCAAATGTTTTTACCGCTGTAATCAGCTCTTGTAAAATCTTTCTCGTTATTCATATATGTTTTGTTAGAACCAGCAAGGTCTGCAGATCCACCGAAGAATGATGGTACAGCTTCTGCGATTGCATTAATAACAGCACCTGAAGATGAACGAGTTGCTGTTTTTGATCCTACTTCATAAGTTGGTAGATTTTGTTCCCAACCTTCTGGAAGAAGACCTTTCATCGCCATTTGTAATTCATTTGCTAATTCTGGGTATGCTTTTGCATATTCACCGAACATTGTGTTCCATTCAGCTTGTGCTGTTTCACCAACATCTTGCACTGTTTTACGGAAGTTTTCATATACTTCTGCTGGTACGTGGAAATCTTCTTGTGCAGTCCAAGCGTATGCTTCTTTTGTTAATTTTGTTTCGTCTGTACCAAGCGGAGAACCATGTGAAGCTGATTTTCCTGATTTGTTTGGAGAACCGAAACCAATTGTTGTTCTTACTTCAATTAGCGTTGGGCGTTTTTCGTCAGCTTTCGCGCTTTCAATTGCTTTTGCAATTGCTTCAATATCATTGCCATCCTCAACACGGATTACTTGCCATCCGTATGCTTTATAGCGATCTTCTACACTTTCAGAGAATGAACGATTTAAATCACCATCTAATGAGATATCGTTAGAATCATATAATACAACGAGTCGTCCTAATCCTAAATGTGCTGCTAACGAAGATGCTTCAGCAGAAACGCCTTCCATTAAATCACCATCACCGCAAATTGCGTATGTATAATGATCGACAACATTGTACGCATCACGATTATATTTCGCTGCTAAGTGTCTTTCTGCCATCGCCATCCCAACAGCAGTTGAAATACCTTGTCCAAGTGGACCAGTTGTTGCATCTACACCTGGTGTATGACCAAATTCTGGATGTCCTGGTGTTTTACTTCCCCATTGACGGAAGTTCTTTAAATCATCCATTGTTACATCATAACCAGATAGATGAAGTAAGCTGTATAACAGCATAGAACCATGACCTGCAGATAATACGAAACGATCACGGTTAAACCAAGTTGGGTTATTTGGATTATGTTTCATAAATTTAGTCCATAATGTATAAGCCATTGGTGCTGCACCCATTGGCATTCCTGGGTGACCAGAGTTTGCTTTTTCAATCGCATCAATGGATAATGTGCGAATCGTGTTGATAGAAAGTTGTTCGATTGAATGTGACATGCTATTCTTCCCTTCGCTTATATTAGTAAACGTTTTATACATTTATATGATAGCTTCCCACGCAAGATTATACAACATGTATCGACAAATATGTTGATGTTTTTTTGTTTTTTTATAAAAAAAAACGTAATTCTCTAAATGTATGGGCATTCAATCTGTCATACTTTTTCATTGTTTTTATATTAAAAATAAAATAAATTATCCGTATATTTATACATAAATACTTTATTACTTCATTTTTTATCTTTTCACCTTTCTTTTGTCTATCCTATAAAAATATCTATTGTTTCCGCATAATGAAACAATAGATATACGAATCCTATACAATTCGTTTTCTCATTGAACTTGAAAGAAAATCAATAATGATTACCATAATAATAATTCCAAGTAAAATGATTCCTACCCTCGGCCAATTTCTTGAGCTTAATGCAAAAATAAGTGGTGTACCTATTCCGCCTGCTCCAATAACGCCTAAAATCGCCGCAGATCGGACATTAATCTCAAAACGATAGAGCGTATAAGATAAAAAGTCGGGTAATACTTGCGGTAATACCGCATACCAAAGTATTTGAAAGCGATTTGCTCCATTCGCAACTAAGGCTTCAATAGGCCCCTTCTCTATATTTTCAATTCCCTCTGCGTACAACTTTCCTAGCATACCGATAGAATGTAATCCTAATGCTAAAACACCTGCGAAAGACCCTGGGCCCACTGCTTTTATAAATAGCAGTGCCATAACTAATTCAGGGAATGTACGAATAAAACTAAGTACAAACTTTCCTGCTGATGACATTCCTTTCCCTGCACTCATATTTTTAGCCGCCCAAAATGCAAATGGGATGGAAAGAAAAGCAGACACAAACGTACCTAATATAGCAATTGCTAACGTATCTACTAAACCGTGCAATAAATCTTCACCATCTGGTAACGAGACATATGCCCAATCTGGATTCACGATTCCAGATAAAATCGCTTTTGTAATTTGTCCCGCTGTATCCTTTATCCCCTCGATCGGCATTCCTGAAAATGCCCATATATATAAGAGCGTCAATGCAATAAAGATCATCCAACGATATAAACTCATTTTCTTCGGTTTTGGCACAATCATTGTAGGTTTGTTCATCATAATTTCTCCCGTAATACTGTACTTATATAATCAATTAACAATACAACAACAAGTGTATAGATAATAATAGAAGACGTTTGTTGATATTGTAAAAAACCAAGTGTACGGTCATAATATAATCCGATACCACCCGCACCAACTAACCCTAAAACAGCTGCTGCTCGTACATTTACTTCAAACGTATATAATACATAAGAAACAAATTGCGCCATTACTTGTGGAATCACCCCATATACAATCCACTGCATTTTATTCGCTCCTACAGCTGTCATCGCTTCTAACGGACCTAGATCAATTGCTTCAATTGATTCGTACAATAATTTTGCAATAATCCCAACTGAAAAAAAGATAAGAGCGAAAATTCCTGGAAGCGGACCAATTCCAAAAATCGCAACAAAGATGGCTGCTAATAATAAATCTGGTATCGTCCGAATAAAATTTAGCACAAACCGAGCTGGGCCATATAAAAAAGCAGTTGCAAACACATTATTGGCTGCTAATAAAGCAAGTGGAATAGAAAGAATAGCTCCTAAAGTTGTACCAATAATAGCCATGCGAATTGTTTCTAAAATAGCAGTCGTAATGACCTGAAAGTAGCTCCAATCTGGGGGCACCATTTCCTTTAATAAATCGATCATATTCGGCCAACCTGTTACAAGTTTCGTAAAAGATGCATCTACTTGTATGCCGCTACCCCAAAGTAATACAATCATTAAAATAACTGTGAATATGTGCTTTAACTTCCTCGGAGGCTTCGGAATTGCTTTTGTATGAGCCATTGCTATATCTCTCATTTGGCCGCCCCCCCTAACAATTCATGCCGCGCAATAGAAGATCCATAAATTTCAGCAAATGTTTCATCCGTCGCTTCCTCTACCGTCCCGTCAAATACGATTTTCCCTGCATGCAATCCTATAATCCGCGTTGCATATTCCCTCGCTAATTCAATAGAATGTAAATTTACAATTGTAGTAATCCCAAACTCTTTATTAATCTGCTTTAAATCATCCATTACTTGTTTTGTAGTAAGCGGATCTAGGGACGCAACTGGTTCATCAGCTAAAATAATTTTTGCTTCTTGTGCCAAGGCTCGTGCGATTGAAACACGTTGCTGTTGCCCGCCTGATAACTCATCAGCACGCGTATATGCTTTTTCTAAAATGTTCACCCGCTCTAACGCTCGAAATGCAAGTTCTACATCTTCTTTTGGAAATAGTCCCAATATGGTACGCAATGTTGAATGATACCCAACGCGCCCAGCTAACACATTTTTCAACACGGTAGTCCTTTTTACAAGATTAAAACTTTGAAAAATCATTCCGATATCCCGGCGCATATGTCGTAATTCTTTTCCTTTTGCCTCCGTAATCGATTGTCCATCAATGATGATTTCACCTTCTGTAATTTCATGCAGCCGATTAATAGAACGAAGGAGTGTCGATTTCCCTGCACCAGACAACCCAACCATAACAACAAATTCGCCTTTATGAATTTTTATGTTGATCTTATTCAAACCTTTTGTACCATTCGGATATATTTTCGAAACATTTCGAAACTCAATCACACGTCTTACCTACTTTCTACTTGTTTTACGAAACAGAAAAACGGCTAACTAACAAAAAACTATGTTACAGTTTCGTTAGTCGGCCATTCAAAATTTGTAGTTTACCTATTCGGTTACTGTGTTTTCACTTTCTTTCCATATTCACGAACGATATCAAATTTACTGTCATCAGACTTGACATACCCTTCATGTGAATAGACTTCCTTTATAATTTTATGCCCTTCTTCATCTTTTCCAATTTCAATAAAGGCATCTTGTAGCTTTTTGCTCCATTCTGCATCTAAATCAGAGCGCACCGCAATTGTATCGTTTGGGATTTTTTCAGTGAACTTTATAATTTTTGTCTTATCGAATACATCTGGATCATCCTTTTTAACAATATTACGAGCATCTTGGAATACAACTGCCGCATCAACATCACCGTTTAAAAGAGCAATAATAGACTGATCATGCCCTTTTAATGTAACTGGTTTCACATCTTTTAATGGATCAATCTTTTCCTTCATTAAAACTGCCGCTGGCCAAACATATCCCGCAGAAGATGTAACATCTTGATATCCGATTTTTTTCCCTTTCAAATCTTTAATACTATTAATATTTGAATCTTTCTTCACGACAAACTCAGATTTATAAAAGTCTACTAAATCTTTTGTAGGTTGACCTGTTTCATCGTCTACTCCAAATCGTTGCGCCTGTAATATGACATTGGCTGCTTTCTTCTCATGTGCTAACACGTAGGCAGTTGGTGGTAAAAAGCCTACATCTACCTGTTTAGATGCCATTGCTTCGACAATCGTATTGTAATTCGTGGAAACGCTAACTTTAACAGGAATATTGAGCTTATCACTTAACAGCTTTTCAAGCGGCTTCGCTTTCGCCTCTAACGTATCTGCATTTTGTGAAGGAACAAACTGAACATTTAATGTTTTCGGTACATATCCTTTTTTCTTCTCTTCACCCTTCGTTGCACTTGATTCCTTTGTCCCACAACCGCTTAGTAGACTAGCTGCTAGTATGGCTGTCGCCCCCATCATGAAAACTTTTTTTAACATGTAGAAATCCTCCATTTTCTTAATTCATAAAATGACGAGCTGTAAACACGTAGAAATATACCATAAAATTCCCAACACAGAGTATTATTTACAGAATCTTTACATATTCTAAACATTATATACAATCGTATTTATATTTATTTGTTATGATAAATGTATAAACAATATAAAAGGATGATTGAGATTGAAAGAACAACATACTGTACAGATCAATATTCTACTTACAAGCGATGTACATGGAACCGTTTATCCCCTTCATTACCGAAATAACGAAGCAGCAGAAATTGGATTAGCGAAAATTGCAACACGTATCCAACAGGAGCGTTCGCAGCATGAACATGTCATCGTAATTGACAACGGTGACTTCATTCAAGGGACACCGTTTACTTACCACTATGCCACTTACGAAAGCGATAAAGATCATCCGATGACAATACTTGCTAACTACATTCACTATAATGCAGCCATTATTGGAAATCACGAGTTTAATTACGGAATGGACATACTAAATAAAGCAGTCTCACATGCTAATATGCCTTATCTCTGTGCAAATATTTTAGATAAAAGGACAAAAAAAACTTATTTTGGGAAGCCTTATATGATCAAGCATATCGAACCAAATATAAAAATCGCTATTTTAGGAGTTACAACACATTACATTCCAAATTGGGAGCAACCACATCATATTCAAGATTTACAATTTGAAGACGCATTAGAAACAACAAAAAAATGGGTTTCTTTTATTCATAATCAAGAAGCACCTGATGTATTAGTTGTAGCTTATCACGGTGGATTTGAAAGAGATTTACAGTCCGGCGAGCCAACGGAAGCTTTAACAGGGGAAAATCAAGGTTTTGCTATGTGTCATGAAATAGAGGGAATCGATATCTTACTAACTGGTCATCAACACCGCTTCATCGAAAACGAAACAATAAATGGTGTAACTGTGTTACAACCTGGATGTAATGGCCATTCATTAGGGAAAGTTCAAATAGAATTGGAACAAAATAATAGTCGATGGATCATCAAAACATGTCGTTCTGAACTACTATCTGTAGAAGGTGTTCCAGCAGACAATACATTACTTTCACTCGTATCTGACTATGAAGAGCGAACGCAAAAATGGCTCGATCAACCAATTGGTACAATTATTGGTGATATGAAAATTCATGATCCGATGCAAGTTCGGTTACAGGATCATCCTTTTATCGAATTTATCAATACAGTACAAATGGACGTAGCTGAAGTTGATATTTCTTGTACAAGTTTATTTCACAATGCGTCTCCCGGATTCCCAAATGAGATTACAATGCGCGATATTGTTTCTAATTACATTTATCCAAACACATTAAAAGTCATTCGCATTACAGGACAAGATATTCTGGAAGCGCTTGAACGATCTGCTGAATATTTCTCATTGAATGAAAACGGAGATATTATTGTAAACCCTGCCTATATTAAGCCAAAGCCACAACATTATAATTATGATATGTGGGAAGGTATTTCATACATACTAAACATTTCAAAACCAATTGGGAAAAGAGTTGTTTCCTTACATTACAATGGAGAGCCTCTTTCGCTTACGGATGAGTATGATGTTGTTATGAATAACTACCGGGCAAGCGGTGGCGGGAACTACTTTATGTATCAAAATAAACCGGTTATAAAAGACATACCGACTGATATGTCTGAAATCATTGCAAACTATATATTGGAAAGAAAAACGGTGGAAGCAACTCTCAATCATAACTGGATGGTAATAAAATGAAGAGCAAAAGAAACTACACCACTATATATTTCTATGAAAATAAAAAAGATGGGCTTGTCCCATCTTTTAATTTAGCTTTGCATTATTTTGCTTTTTTAACGCTTTTAATTTCGCCGGGGTAATATCTTTCCCCTCTTCATTCACAATTTTAATTCCTTTTAATTCGTTTAACATGTTTTGACGAAACCCTTTTAAATATTGTTCACGGAGCGATTGACGTTCCCGTTGTTCTTCTTCAGTTAAACCTTCATTCTTCGCTTTCTTCGCTAAGAAGTTAATACGTTCAATGAGTTCGTGACTTAGCATCTCGAATCCCCTTTCTACTAAAAACTGATTATTATCATACAATAGTTAGTCTTGTTTATCAAGCAATTGCTTCGTATATTCCACATACCTGCGATGCACGGTAGCTTTAGAAACATCATATCCAAATCCGCGAAGTGTTGCGGCAATCTCTTCAAAAGTTAATTCATTACGGCGCAAACGAACAATCTCCTCAATCGGCACTTCTTTTTTCTCACGCCCCGTACTCAAATGTCGGTTTTTCAAATTTTTCTCCGGTCGAAATCCTCTTTCTACCGCCCTTTTCATGCCACGTTTGATCTTTAAGTTATGAATTTTTCTTTGATACTCTTCAACGATACCAATAATGTCAAGTACCATTGAATCAGAATCAGACAGCTGCAACTCACCGTTATGTGTATGCGTATATACTTTTACTCCTTCTTTATGTAAGCAATGCATTAAAGCAATCTTCGCATTTCCTCTGCCAAGCCTTGTTTCATCTTGAATAAGAAGTACCTCAATTTGATCCTCTCTTATCATGTCTAATATTTCCAATATTCCTTCACGCTCAATTGTATAACCACTTGCTTGTTCTTCAACCACCTTTATAACATTCATTTGATATCGCTCAGCTAAATGCAACAATTCATCTTTTTGACGTGCCAATGATGTTTCTTGCGCTTCTTTCGTTGTACTTACACGAGCATAAATGATTGCATTCATTTGAAACCCTCTTCCTCTTTTTGATTTTTTATTAGTTTAGCATAAATCCTCCATATATTCGAACTTATGTTTGTAGAATGTTTTTTCACATGGTATACTTATGAATAAGAAAAACGAAAGAAAACGAGGTGTTAAAAAATGGAAAAGTTAACGAAACGCCAGCAAGACATTCTCGACTTCATTAAACTGAAAGTACAGGAAAAAGGTTACCCGCCTTCCGTACGTGAAATTGGTCAAGCAGTCGGCCTTGCTTCTAGTTCTACAGTGCACGGACATTTATCACGTCTAGAAGAGAAAGGATATATTCGACGCGATCCAACGAAACCGAGAGCGATTGAAATTTTAGGAGAAGAAAGAATCGAAACAGGCACACAATCTGTTGTTCAAGTACCAATTGTCGGAAAAGTTACAGCTGGTTTACCGATTACAGCTATAGAAAGTGTGGAAGAACATTTTCCACTCCCTGCAAGTATCGTTGCTGGAGCTGATCAAGTATTCATGCTGCGAATATCTGGAGATAGTATGATTGAAGCTGGTATTTTTGATGGAGATTTAGTTGTTGTTCGTCAGCAACATTCTGCAAACAATGGTGAGATTGTCGTCGCTCTAACAGAAGATAATGAAGCAACTGTTAAACGTTTTTATAAAGAAAAAGATCACTTCCGTCTACAACCAGAAAACTCTTCTTTAGAACCAATTATTTTAAATAAAGTTTCTGTTATCGGAAAAGTAATTGGTGTATATCGTGATTTACATTAAAAAATAGACCAAAATGGTCTATTTTTTAATGTACTTTAATTATACCATCGTCCATAGCTGTTTTCCTCTCAATTTGCACACCGTCATTTCTCAATGTGACTTCTCTAGCACCTTCCTTAAAAATCTGTACTTTGCATGAACAGTCACGTTTTAACGTTCTTTCCTTTCCATTTATAAAACGAAAATGATTTTCATTTGTCTATGTTTCATTCACTTGAATGCTAACATCCCCCGCAGCTGTTTTTCCCGTGATTTTCACACTACCATCGCCAAATGTGACATTCCTGTCCTCTGTTTGAAAAATCTCCACTTCTCCCGCGTACGTCTTACCGCTCACAACTGCATTCTGAGGCTTCTCAAGTAAACGAATGTCTATGTCCCCCGCTTCTGAACTTGCTTCTAAATCGTACTTTGCATCATGACCCATAACCTCTACATCTCCCGCAGCTGTTTTTGCAACGACTTTACCGCTCGTTCTTTTCATTTTTACTTCTCCTGCTTTTGAAGAACCTTCTACTGTTTTTGCTGTCACTCGATCCATTTCAACATCTCCACCAAGCGTTAAGGCTTCTACACGTTCACTCTTCACGTCACTTACTGTAAGATCACCGGCAGAGGACCTTATTTTTATTTTTTGATAAGAGCGCTCCGGAACAACAATTGTTAGCTCTGACGTTTCAATTCTAGAAAATAAAAATGAAACGTCAAATGAAAATCCTTCTTTCATTTTTCCTTTTACTTTTAATGTATCTCCTTCTTCATTAACACTCACTCTTTGTTTTTCGATATCCCCTGACTGTTTCACATAGAAAGAAGAGTTACTTCCTTTTTGAATCACAATATCCCCAGCATCTAAATCAATTTCTACATTTTTAATTACCTCACTTTTTATAACCTTTTCCGTTTCTTTCTGCTCCGCCGCATCTACCATCTTCGAATATGTTTGTGATATACCAATAATACCAACTACAATACAAACAATGGCTACCAACATTATTTTTTTCATCTTATTTTTCCCCTCTAATCATTTTGAGATTCCAATTGACATAGCGTATACAAAGATTTTTAAACCATTTTGTACAGTAGTAAGCACCGATACATACTAACAATCCAACCCCAAAAAGTGTAATGGAAACAAATATATCAAGCCATAAAAAAGTGCCAGTTAGTATCTTAATCACGACTAGGAATGGTGCTATAACGGAGGAAATCCCTCCAATCCACAGTGAGAATATAAAACTTATCATTGCGATTAAAGGTCCTAATACAATAATGAAGTTTAATAAACTAAGCCCAACTACCGACGTAACAGCTCTTGTTATATTTGATGCAGACGGATCTTTTTTCATCTCATCAAAACGATATAAAGCTAACATCTCTTTTGCAATCGCTTTTGGCGAGCCAAGTCCCTTTATAATTTCTGCTTCTGCCTTCCCTTCCTCTAACCCAAATCGAAAATGTTCCTCATAGTCATATAAAATATCTCTTCTTTCTTCTTCTGGTAGCTTTCTAAGATGTGTTGATAATTCCTGAAGAAATTGCTCTTGATTCATATCATTACACCCCTTCAATAATTTCCTGTACCCCTTTAGCGAAATCACGCCATTCCGTTACAAGTAAATGTAGTTGTTCTTCTCCTAGATTTGTTAATTGATAATATTTACGCGGCGGCCCTTCCGTTGATTCTTTTAAATACGTTTGAAAATATCCCTCTTTTGTTAATCGGCGTAACAACGGATAAACGGAACCTTCTGATATTAAAAATTTATTAGAAATCTCTTGAACAAGTTCATATCCGTAACAATCTTTTCTTTTAACAAGCGCCAGTACACAAAGCTCCAGCACACCTTTCTTAAACTGGACGTTCAAGGACAATCCTCCTTTTTATCAGTACTACTTAATGCAAGGTACTTGCATTAACCATAATATACCATTTACTATTATTTATTACAAGGTACTGTTGACTATTTTACAGGAATGTTGCATAACCACTATTATGGGTCGAAAAAACACCTCAAAAAAAAAAAACGATAATTCCTTAATGAAGGACTTACCGTTTTTCACTAAAATATTATTCGTAACTGTATATTAAAAAACTTATGTTTTGAGAAGCTCCTGATAAGTATATTTCTTACTATATATCGTTCATACTGGTATCCCCCTCATCCCATCGACTGTTGCATCTGTTTTTGCTTCAACCTTTCTTCTAACACATAAATCATAAATAAGAAATGCTCCGCCTCCCTTACAACATGATCCGCTAATAGCGGATTAATTACATTTCGAATTTGACATGTTTGAATAAGTTCCAATCCTGCTTTTTTGAAATTTCTCAATTCAACTGTAGCGTTTTCACTATCTTTATTCATTTTTCCGATAATCGGGTATGTTGGTTGTTTCTGATATAACATTGATTCTACATCTCTAGCTTGACTAAGAAGAACTTCGAAATCATCACCAAATTTTAAAGCAGTATGAACTAAATTTCGTTCTGATTGATCAAGTAATGAGGCAATAAAACGAGAATGTTCCATCATAATTCTTAACCAAAATACATTTTCACTAATGATCGCATCTTGAATTGGATCCATTTTCCCTTCATTAAATTTCTGAAGTGTTCGTATAAAATACTCTGCTTCTCGCGCAATATGATCTACTAATAACGGAAAGTTAAACCCACTTACTTTACAATTAATAATTAAAATTAAAAGATTTCTTTTATAATTACGAAATGCATAAACGAGCTGGATACTTTCTTCATTTAATTGCCTGACTGCTTGAACAGTTTGAGGGATAGAAAACGCTTTTTGTAAATGTCGATCAAAAAGATGAAAAAATTGATCCACCTGTTGAATTAAGTTAGTGTCTTTTCGGTTAAATCCTTCACCAAGAAAAAGTGCGTGCTCCTTCATAATCCTTAGCCAAAAGCGATTTTCAGTTAACGATCTCTCAATAAATAATTGCTCTGTTAATGATTCAGAAGGTGCAGCTTTCAATTCTGGCGGAAGTAACATCGCCCTCTGCGTATCCATAACAAAATGACCAGGAATCGATTGTTGTTCCCCGTTCGTCATAAAAATTCCCCCCTATCCCCTAAAAACACCATTCCGACATGATATATATGAAAGGTTATGATTTCCTATACCTTTCAACATCCACTTAAAAACTTCCAAATATATTGTTTTAAAATGTTCACACCTCAGCGAGCTTTCCTTAACTATTTATTACCCGGAGCAGGCTGGTCTACTCCTCTAATACGATGCTTATGACCATTATCTTCTGTTGTATAAAAATCATAATAATGAACATGCATTCCATTTCCAACTGGAATCGCCGGCCCTGAGTACGCTTTATAGTAATGAGTATGCCCATCCTCAAATACAACATAACCTTCTGTATAATGTACATGTCCATCCTGCGTTTGAATCGGGGGAGAAGATACATCTAAACATTGATGTACATGCCCTGCATCTACAGATGTATAATCTACAGACCCATGATTATGATTCGGTACAAATCCAGAAACAAAATCAGCCTTCCCTACCCTGTTCACCCCACTCACTCCTTGTCTATAGAAATAAATTCTATACATGTATATGTTTAAAATTAAAATTCATACCTTGAAGTTCCGGTACTTACTAAAGATTGATTTTGCGCATATGGAGGGCTAGTCCTTCCCATACGCAAAATTTCATAACTTACGCTTTAAGTTCTTCAAATTGCGCGACTTAAGAAGCGGTCCATTGCTTTTTCGTTTCGGAACTGTTCTTTCTTCATGTTCTTACCTCTTTTTCCTTAATAACAAACAAGACGCCACCCAGATTACGGCAGCGTCTATGAGAATTGCTATTGGTTTAATCATTAACAAGTATATCCGGCCCCTTCTTCAACATGTACGAGAAACCCGAAATAAATACGACACTAAATATAATAATAGAAGACCACATATTAAAATGATATTCTTTACCTGCAACTAAATTATAAATGTTATGGACCAAGAAATTAGCACCTATAATCATTCCACCTAATATTGAACTAATTAATATGCTCATGAAATAAAACTTGAGCTTCTGAAACATTTTCCATCTACCCCTTTTCTAAACAAAACTTGATTTAAGCTATTTTAGAAAATTATACCATTTATTTTCCGGGTATTATTAAACCTATAGTTTAATTAAGGTTATTTTAAGAAAGCATTACCTATTCAAATGTCCATTTTGTTCAATCACACTAATCGTCTTAACGATTAGAGGAACTCATGGTATATGAGCTATTACAGAACAACACAATTATTCACATATTAACATATCTGTTCCACTACACTGTACTAAACTCACATAAAAATATATAAGGTTTATATTATTTTGTTATGTAATTCCTATATAACAAAGAAAAAGCATCCATTATGGATACTTAATATATAAGCAAAGAAATCTATACCTTTCTGTTGATGCGCATTATAATCATTACAGAAAGTTGAAAGGAGGTAGTAACGATTTCGAGTAGGGAAGTAATTAAGAAATAAAAAAGGAAGAATGGTTTCTCGTGAACATTGAAGGCAGCCACCATCAGTTCAAACATCCTTCCAAGGTTGGCAGAGTGACTGTGAAACATTCCAAAACGCACACTTCGCTCAATCTATAAGCAAGCGGGTTGGCTATCCCACCCTCGATTCCCTAATTATATAAGAAATCGTTGCAAAAACAAATTATGAAAAAAGACTATTACGTTTATCCCGCTATTCTTGAAAAGTCTGCAGATGGTTACGGTATTTACTTTCCAGACCTTCCTGGTTGCGCTTCTCATGCAGATACACAAGAAGATGCTTTAAAGGAAGGTAGAGAAGCGTTAGGACTTCATTTATCTGGTATGGAAGAAGATAACGATTCGATTCCAAACCCTACACCAATTGAACATATAAAATTAGAACAAGGTGAATATGCTGTTTTAATTGATGTTTGGATGCCACCATTAAGAAGAAAAGATAAAACAGTTTATAAAGTGAAACTTTAATCAGTGGGGGTTTTCTTCATCCCCCACTGATTATTAGTTGAACCAATCGGGCTGTTACGGGCAGTAAGACTCCCACCTATCTTCCTTGCTTCTCACTGAATCTTGAGGTGGGAGTCTTACTGCCCGTTAATGCGGGATAAACGAAAAAATGTAACACTTCCTTCTTGGTTGGAAGAATATGCATCTAAACAAGATGTTAACTTCTCTGAAATACTTGTAGAAGCTTTAGAACAACATTTGGGTTTAAAGGATAAAAAGAATACACCATAAAGGACGCCATATCTCAATAAAAAGTGCACCCCAATTGTTAGACACAATTGGGGTGCACTTCAATTAGAGCCGGTATTTTTTATTTTACTTGTATATATTCTTTACTAGCTATAATAGGGAAGCAGAACGTCTTTTAGTAAGGGTAAACGTTCTTCTTTCGCTGTAAACTCCCTTAACTTTCTTTAGCTACAATTCCTCCACCATTTCCATCCATATTAGAAGATCACCAAGTATCGCTTATATTTAACATTAAATCTGGTCTTGCAGGAGCTCCACCATCACCAACATTACTTGCTTGTTGTGTACTTAAAGAAAGATTCAAACCAAATGATAAAATTCCTGCAATTACTAATCCTTTTATTATTATGCCCTTTTTTTTCATTATTTCAATGCTCCTTTTTCTAAATATTTTTTCCGCGCTTGATTATTGATGTAAAAATACTTACTTGCCTTTGAGTCATTTTCTTCTTTGTAAAATTGCAAAGCCAATATCTCGCTATATTCTTGAATACAATCCCATAAACCTTCTCTTTCAAAATATGAAATTCCTTCTAAAATTACAGGTTCTAGTAATGCACTAGAAACATTTTTATTCATTTCTTTCAAAATCATAAAACGCTGTTGAAACTCCTTATTCTTCAACTTATTACATATATTTAAACCTTTTTCAATTAGTTCAGCTGCAATGTTTGTTTCACCTAATTTATAGTGTTCACGTGCTAATACAAAAATAGCTTTAAAGTGGTTTGGATTACCCTTTATTACTTCTAAAAGATGACGAATAGCTGAGCTAGAAAGATTCTGATTCGCATATAACCATCCTAAATTGTGACGAACCATTAGAATAAACCTTTCAATACCTGATTTTTTAAATACATCTAGTGCTAAAGTAAAATTTTCTTCGGCTTGTTCATATTGCTTCAAATCTAAACATGACATTCCATATATATTGTTACACAAAGCAATATTTACTTCATACCCTATATGTTTTATATACTCTTCTTTTGCTGCACGTGCATAGTTAATCGATAGTAAAGGCTCATACGACTGATAGTAAAAATATGCAATTCTATAATTAAATTCAGCCTGTTCTATTGGATGAGACATATATTTTAATAATTCTTCAGCTTGTTCAAAATGCTTTTTTGAATCATTGTAATTTGAAATGAACATTAAATGAATACCCTTGAATAAATGATAATAGTATGTTAAATGTGCATCATTAGGAATCGATAAAGAATCAATCTTATCAAACTCATCATAAGAAACATTCATGCTATCCATTAATACTTTATGCCTAAAATTTAATAATGAATAGTAAAACCATATGTTTTGATCTTCTTCGATATGATTAATTTTAGAATCAATTTCTTCTTTTAATAATTTTGATTGAACAAAATCCTGTTTTAACATTGATTGGTACCAAGCGTCTAATGAATGCCTGATTTGTTCCTTGGTTATTATATGTGCGCTCATAACAAGCCATCCCCCTTATCCTATCTTGATTCGACTAAATATAATATAATTCTTCATAATTCTTCAATCCCGAACAAAAAACCTCCTATCAAAACTTGATAAACAAAAAACAAAGAAAATAATTAGCAGTGTTTGGATGGGGATATTTTTATTTGATATTGCTGCACCTCTTACTTTCAATGCCAGGAAGCAAAAGCTGCTGAAAGTGGAAATAAAGCGGAACTACTTACACCACAAAAAATTTTAGAATTACGAGAGTTACAGAGAACATTCAAGAATATGGTATTACAGAGGAGGATATTGCCAATGGGATTCAAGCTGAACTACCATAGTGATCATTACAGCTAGAAACTCAACACCAAATAAAAACATTAGGTATTAAATCCCAATCTGCAAAAGTAGCAGCTAAGCAAATGTTGGAAAACCTTAATAGAATAGGTAGAGTTGCTTGGGATAGAAGTGTAAGACAATACGTTGACAAATGCCAATTTCATGGAATAAAAAGAAAGCACTAAAAGGATATTTAAGTTATACTGTAGTTGTAAAAACTCTTAATATTGTTATCGGCTTTAGTGGTACCATTACAACTGCAATATCAACACAACTCAAAAAGATAGGTTATCCTGCATGGTTAGCAAATATGGCTACAAGGGCAATTGTAACACTACTATTTTAATTGTCTTTGATAGAAAGGATATGCATATATGAAAAAAATTCTTCAAAACGCAATTGCATTCTTTGGGATATATACTGTACTTCATATTATAATAGGTCTTGATTTTAATCCCACTATTAGTATAGTGACTAAGATTTTTCAAGTTTTACTAGCAACTTGCTTATTAATTTATGTTATTAAATTTACAAAAACCAAAGAATGATTACAGAAGAAAAGCTAAAATTCACTCCTAACTTCTTTTTATAACCTGAACTGCACCCCGAATCGCGGACACTTAAAAAAAGTCCATGATTCGGAGTTTTTGTGTATCTTTATGAGCAAACTTCGTTATAACGGAGACAACAATATAAGTGAGGTACGGAACATGAGTAGAATGATTTTTCATGAACTACAAAGGAAACAACTAGAAAAACTGAAATTTTATAACCATCATATTACTCTTCTATACTATTTATACGGTTAATAGTATTTTGCAAAGTATCTTTCCTTACCTAGATTAAAGCGTTCTTTTCTTTCTCTAATACTTTCTCAGAAACAAACCCTTTATCATAGTTAATTGAACTTGTTATGAATTCCCTAAAAGAATTCTCTTTTTCTTATCTCATTCAATATCTGATTAACTATCAGCGTTAAATTTAATGAACCATCAATAACTATGTCAGAATTAGGCTTTACGTTATTTATCATTTCTAAATATGCCACTCTTCCATTGGATAAATAATGTATTAAATCCTCTTGTACATCCTCGATTGAACTTTTAGTAAAATCCCTTAGTATCCGTCTAGCCATTGCAATATCTAAAGGAGTGTCGATGTATACAGCTAAATCAATGTACTTTTGCATTCCCTTGTTTAAATAGGCAAACGGATAATCCAGTAAGATATAATCTAGATGTGAAGTTTGATGATGAAGGAGAGTGTGGACATCTTTCATGAAGGGTGTTATTATCCATTCATTATAGTTCGCCCCATTATCAATCCATTGACAAATATCATTTGGGCATTTATCAAATTCATATTCATCAAAATATAAAGCTATAGAGTTCCTTAATTTTTCAGTTAATTTTTTAGTGACAGTGGTTTTTCCTCCGCCAGAAACAGCCGCAATGGATATTACTTTTGTTTTATGCTTCATAATAAACCTCCCATATTTTACATGCATCAAAATAAATATAACTCGCATACCACTTGCTAATCTATATCCTAATTTTAGAGGTGTCTTAGCACTCCCCTCCACACTCCTATTCCCTTTTTCTATTAAATGAAATTTTTATTAAACGTATGCAAACTCTTCTCATAATTAAAGCAGTAACCTTTTATAACTCTGAAATATTTAACTGTATATATTTCAAAGTTATATTGATTCTATGTTCCAGATATTGTATTTTTAAAAATAGTAATAGCTTAATTGATTTAAAAGGAGGCTTATTTATGCCGATTATTCAAACAAATAATGGTAACTTTCATTATGAATCTTTCGGACAAGGACAACCAATCCTTTTTTTACACGGAAGTGGAGCATCTTGGAAAATGTGGAAGCCACAAATCGAGTCATTTTCTGATGAATACCAAATGATTCTTCTTGATTATCGAGGCCATGGTGAATCAATAAAAACCTTCCCAAACAATGTATATGATTATGACTTAATCGTATCTGATATCATTTCATTTTTAAATGCACTGGGACTCTCACAACTTCATATCATTGGCGTTTCACAAGGCGCTGTTCTTGCAACATTAGTAGCCATTCATCATCCTTCCTATATAAAAAAATTAGTCATTTCGAATAGCTATAGTGAATTTCCAACTAAAACTTCTGAGTGGGTACTTCAACTTTCAAATTTCATTTTTAGTCTATTACCATATTCAACGATTATTAATTTAATGATGAAAATATACAAAAATGAACCCTACACACAACAAATACTTCGCGAATCATTTTCTATAGACAAAAAAATGTTATTAATGATGAAAACAGCAAAATTCCCAGTTCACACTTCACTATTACATCGCATTCAATCTCCCACTTTAATTTTATCTGGAGCTGGAGAGGTTGTATCAGGCGTTGATGAAGGAAAAGCAGGAAAAACAATTCACAAATATATACCAAATAGTACGCTCGCTTTATTTCAAGATGCATTCGATCCATTGAATGTAATGAAAAAAGATATCTTTAATGAAATGGTTCTTGACTTTCTTAAAGACTCTCCTCTGCATGAGTATACGAATGTTTTATATGGATGATTTTCTACCTGTATATCTTCTTTCCCTTTTTAATGCTAGGAGAAATCCTAGCTTTCTTTGTAAAATAGCATTCTTGTTATAAATTTATCTTTTTCGTTTCCTTACATCGAAACTCTTATATATGGTAAAATATAGTAAAGATGCATTTTAAGGAGGTTTTAATATGCCACACGAAGTTTGGTTTCCTATACTCCTAGCGATATTCGTCGTATTTTTCCTTGATAAAGAGGAAAAACACAAACAATAACTTTATCTCTTTGTTCCAGCTTAAATATATGTACGCAATATTTAAGTTGGTATTTTTTCAAATAGCGATTTTGTTTAGTTTTCTAATCTTTTGCCTACCTTACATTCATAAATTGATATGTAACGAAATACATAGTTACAATAATTTATTATTAGGAAGTGTAATTATGTCATTTGCGGCATGGAGTACAATTTTTTACGACTTTCATCGGGGTATATTCGGTACGAACTCTTCTAGAAATAAGTGCAAAAATACCAACTAAAAACCGAATAATAAAAATGAATACCTATTTCAGTGACAGCTGATACGCCCTTGACATTTCAGCTGTCATTTTTTATTTCAATAAGGATTTTATTACATATCACCAGTTCCTTCATCCAATTCAATACCTGCATTTAATTCTTTTGTTGTGAATTCCTCTCTGCACTTGAGACACTTCCATTTTGTAAGGTTCTTTTCAACTAAGTCCATCTTATTACAATCTGGGCACATCCGATCTCTCATATAATCACCGGCTCTCTTTCAAATAATTATTTGCTTAAATTCACCTTAATTCACATCAAATTTTCTTAACATTCAAATTAAAAACTGTATAATATAATGAAACGATTTGTATGGGAGGTGATTTTTATGAGATGGAAACAAAAATACGATCCAAAATATCTCTTTTACCGCATGTATAGTTATATTTATAAAGTCATTGATGATATATCATGGTCCATAAAATAATTTAGGGTGTTATGGGACAGCTCCTTTCTATTGAACAATATGCCCTTTCAAGTCATCTGTCGCACTACCTGCTACTTCGATTTTTAAATTTGTTAAATTATCACAAGGTATATTTCCAATACTTATTAATGTATTACCTTCCACTTTACAAAAGGTCTATTTTGTTACAATTTTAATTAAACGACTTACTATAAATCCCCCTTCTATTTGGAGAGCGGCTAGCTTTTGCTAGCTGTTTTGTTATACATGTCTGGAAATTGTTTGATACTATTATTCTTTCAAGAATATATATTTTTATAAAGTGAAACTTTAATCAGTGGGGGTTTTCTTCATCCCCCACTGATTATTAGTTGAACCAATCAGGCTGTTACGGGCAGTTGATCTCCTACCTATCTTCCTTGCTTCTTTCTGCATCTTGAGGTGGGAGTCTTACTACCCGTTAATGCGGGATAAATTCTTATCTCTTAAAACAAATCAAAATCTATTAAAACATCTAATACTAGGTCTTCAAACAAGCGCTTTGCTTCAAATTACATATACTATCATGAATCTATTACGAAAGGAGGTTGATATTTTTATGAAAGACCGTTGCTATCGAACTGAATACTGCGTTTGTAAAAAAATAAAGTCATGTTCTTGCTCTAAACGTCATTGTAAGTTTCCTCCAATTGCATTTCCTTGTCCTACTTCTAAAACTCCTTTTATCCCTTGTCCTAAGCCCCATCATAAACCTTGTTCATCTTCATGTTGTAAACGCAAATGCTAAACTAAAATAAAGATTTTGTTTAGTTTTCTAACCTTTCTCCTACTTTGTATCAAAAAATTAATATATAATAAAATAAATAGTTACAACATTTTATCATTAGGAGGGGGATTTATGTCATTCGCAGCATGGAGTATAATTTTACCGACTTTAATCGGAGCAATGTCCGGATTAATTTTTGGTACAAGCTCTTCTCAAAATGAGAGCAAAAATCCAAATTAAAAACTTAATAATAAGATTCAATAACTACTTCATTGATAGCTGATATGTCCTTGGCATTTCAGCTATCAATCTCCTTCGTTGCGATAGGTAAAACTTTGAAGTTATCTCCATCTTTCCCCCGCTTAACACTGTACGTGCGGCTTTCATTCCTATTTCGTGATACACACTTATAAGGAAACGTGTCGCACAAATAACTATTTTATTAAAAATCTTTAATAAGCTAACCCTTACAGTTTTGTAATATTAATGTCACTAAAATCAATTTTTTCACTATACACTCTTTACTATAATTTTCTATATACATAAACAAGGAGAGAGTTATATGCAAAAATTATTAGTTATATCTGTATTATTCGTACTGTTTTCTAGCTTTGCTATTGGATGCGAAAGATCACCTACTATAAATAGAATGGGAACAGAACAATACTATGTACAAATTACAAACAACGGTGAGGTAAAAGGGAACCAACGATTCTATACTTTACCTACTTATAATAAGGATGGGGTAGAAAAAACAGTTACATTTGGAAGTGTAAAACCCAAAAATAAACCCCTTAAAGAAAATGCCTTCATACGCCTTTATATCGATCAAAAAGATAATAACAATACAGAGATCAATCACAAAGAGATAAAATCCTACGAAGAAGTTCAAAAAGATGATTTACCTTCAAAAGTAAAAGAAAGATTTCATATTAAATAGTAGACGAACTCGAAAAGCAGGCGTTACAAAAGAAACGATTTTAACACCTCGTGAAGCGTATACACGTATTGAACAAACGGTTCATCGAGCGAATCCTTATAAATAGATCGCAAAAGCGATACAAGAACATAAGACATGTCCCAATCTTTTGAACCATCAATTTCATCAGGTAGAACCGGAACAAAAGATGGTCCGATATTACGTATTTAATTTATAGGAGAGGGAAAAACATCGTGTATATGGTAGTCACCATTATTTCAAACATCCAGCAACAGGGAAGAAGATTCCAGTTCCACATCCCCATAAAGATTTAGGCGTTGGACTTACACAAGAAATCTTGAAACAAGCATGGCTGAAATAGCCCTCTGCTTATAAAATGAACTATAATAAATATTATATATTAATTTCAAATTCATAAAACTAATGGAGGAAACACAAGTAAAAAAGATTATTATGCATTCTTGATTACAACTTGAAGCTGGTGTGAGCATGAAGTATTTATTAGAACGTCTTGGTCATGACAGTGTACAGATAACATTCGATGTTTATTCACACATCAGCAAAAAATAGATAGAGATGCAATGAATCAATTTGAGGAACATATGCAAAACACCCTTGAATAATTTTATTGTGGGCATTTTGTGGGCAATATCAAAAAAGCAGTACAATTAAAACCGACCGCCCACAACAAAAAAAGCCCGATACCGTAGTATCAAGGCTTCTCCCTCTTAATAAAGAGTCATATATTGATCGCGTTCCCATTGGTGAACTTGCGTGCGGAATATATCCTCTGAAATCATCAAGTTTTAAATCGCGCCAAAAACGTTGATTTATCAAGGTTTTATAAAAGTGATGTTTCATAGTGATTCATCACTTTTTTTAATTTTGTGGGTGAATTGTGGGTGGGTTTGTGGGTGGATAAACTTTACTAAACATATTACAAAATCTATAATCAAATTCATTTAATTTTAAAACATTAAATAAAAAAAGCCATACCTATAAACAGGTACAGCTAAATTATTGCTAGTGTCTATTCACATTATATATTCTAATTAACCACATCTGCAAGGGTTATATTTTGATCGACTGTTAATGTAATGTTGTAATCTTTCCAAAACACATCATTATTACTTGTAATTATTTTCCCATGCTTTAAAGATTCTTTAATTTCGTTTCTAAATCGACTAAACCCCAAATATTTATATCGATTTAACCTTGGTGGCAGACTTTCAATACTGGCTAGATTCTCTAAAAATGAGTCTGGGATAAAACATTCGTAGCTGTTCTTTTTCAACTCCGTTATATCTCCATTTTCAATCCTAATTGTAATTAGAAAATCTTCATAAAAGACAATACTTAGTTCACCATAATCTTGTTTCAAAAAGAAACTAGTATTTATCATTTTTTTAATAGTTTTCTCAATGCTCTTCAAAAAAATTCTTTCATAATCAACAATTGCAGAGGATCTTATTGCATACTCCATCATTCATCCCCTCTTTTTATTTTTTTAGTTTCTTCAGTACATTCCTTCTTACCTTAGTAGTATCGATTTCTAAGTGATCGGCCAGTTTTTCATCAAGTGCTTCTTCCATAACCTCTTCTATATCATCTTTTTCAATCACTAATTTATCTGTTATCAATATTCTATGCAAACCTTCCATAAAAATGTTTCTAGCATTATTTAGTTGTTGATAGTTTTTCCTATACTCAGCATGTAAGTATGTTAATACTTCAATAGGTAAAAAAATAGGCCTTGTATCATAACCACTAGGGAGCTTCTTATAAAAATGAGCCGCCATTGTTTCATAATTATTTTTGTCAAAGTTATTAGAGATAAATATATGAGCACTCAATTGCTTTTTATTACTATATTTAGTAATGTGCCTAATTTGATTTAGCATCTCAACATAATCTAAAGCCTTTCTCTGTTCACCTTTAGATAAATCATACCCTTTAGTATTCTTATTCAATTTACAATCATATGAAAAGACATATTGATGTTGTTTATCTTCTCCCCCTTCTGAAACTTTATAAGACAAAGCAAAAATCCCTTCTGGTACTTCTTTCCCAGTCATTTTACTTCCCCATTTATCTGCATTTGGAAATATATCCTTGAGAATATTAAATACATCATCCTCAAAATCGGAAGGTGAATATGCTTTCCCTATTAATTGTGGTTCTGGTAAATTATCAAGCATTTCTAGTGATTTTGCTGCAATACTTGATAAATAAGATTTAGCTCGATATTTTATAGATTCATAAATACCCTCAAAAAATTCCTCTGGCTCTTCCATGTTATACACTCGTCCAAAGTTAATTGGAAATATACAATTATTATTATACTTTTCTATATTTTTTTCGAGAATTCCCACAAATACTATAACTGTAGGAGTTAATGAACGATTTATTTTTTCAAGTACCCTATTTGGAATAGCTCCTTGATGAATAAGGATTTGCAAGGATTCATTTGTTTGTTCATTATCTAAATTAATAAATTTATACTTATTTTTATAGTACTCTTTCTCTGTATCTTTATTTAACTCCCAGTCAGTTTTATTACAAAAAGTTTTAACTAATTTTTTAACAAAATTTCTCACCTCTTGTATCGAAATTTTCACAGTACTATATCCATCTCTTCTTAATTTAGGATTTCCACAACTTGGACATTCAGGTAAAATAATTTTTGTTGTCTCTGTGTAATCACAATTTGGATTTTCACAAGAAATAGTTATTTCAGATTCTTCAAAAATAACTTTATCTTCCATTAATCTCTTGAAAATTTCTTGTTCTATGTCTGTAAAATCTTTATTCGATGAAAGTGTCATCAAATAATCTGTCACGTCAGCTTTTCCAACTGTAAATTTAGTATTTGATATTAATTTGTTCAACGGGATTCCGAATTTACACAAAAACTTTTCTTGTATTTCAGCTTTTACTATTGGTTCAATCCCACTATCATCTATAGAAAATATGATATTCCCATCTTCTAATACCGTTGACCTAATAGTTCTACTTACTTTAGTGGTCTTAAATGAAATACTTTCTATATCTTTAAGACTTTCTAAATCAATACATTCACGTGTATAAGCATCTTTAATAGAAAGAAAAATATCACCATTTTTTAATTCAAATGTTAAACCTGGTGAGTTAATTAAAGGACTACTTCTAAAAACAATCTTGTTAACCATAAAATCTGAAACTTCTTTATTTTGAGGTGGAATTCCCTCTAAAATAGCACCTTTAACCTCTTCTGGCTCATATTTAGTAAATAATTCTGGCTTAATCTCAGTTAAAGATGTATCAAATGTTTTTTCTATGTAATTTTTAATGCCCTCTTTTTCTCTTTGAAATTTCGATCTGATTTCTAAAAGTCCTGCTGTAACATCAATTTGAAACATAATTGAAACCACTTCTTTATTCCTAAATGCTTCATCAAAATCAGGCTTTGATGCATCATTTACCTGTCTATATAGCATTACTACAATCTTATTTTTTTCTAATTCTGCAAATGAAAATACTCTATATTTATTCTCCTGGTTTGAATTAGCATACATATGATTCACAAAATCTGTTGCATACTCTGTAGGTATCTTATAAACCTTATTAAACCCTATTGTTTTATTTAATGAAAATTGAGTACCCGTTCCTTTACTATCCCAATTATGCCAAGCATAAATTTGAATGATATGGATATGATTTTTATTCAATAACTGAAATAATTGACATATTTGAGATTGTCTAAAAATTGTCTCGAAATTTTCATCAATTGCTACAGAATTATAGTATCTAATAACACTCTTTTTCTTTCTATTTAAAAAATCTCTTAGTATAACAACCTCTTTTTGAGATTCAAATGGAACACTATTAAAACAGTTCACTTGTTCCATTTTTCTTGTATCTTTTAACTCCACATTAAAAAGTGTTGCTAATTCTTTTAACTCATTAAGAGTCACATTATTCAACAAACTTTTAAATCTAATCTCTATTTGCTCTACTGATAATTCATTAATTAAATCAATTGAAACCCCCACCGCTCTCCATAATCTTTCATTATCTTTACAGGAATTCTTAAAAGTTTCATTTATTGACACTAGCCTTCACCCTTTTTCTTTTTTATTTTTATTTTCAACTTTTTCAAAGGGTTAATCAATACTTTTTCCATTTATTTCATAGAATTTAATCGCACTTTCATTGTAACAGAACGAATGTTCTTGTTCAATTTTAAATTTCGACAAATAAAATAGCTATATATGGGCATTTACTCTAAATTTATTTGCCACAAATGGTATCAAAAAAAAAACTGACTATAATATTAGTCAGTTTTTTTCTTCATCTGTTCTTTCCTATTTAAAATATCCTTTTTAAAAAACAGCCTATCTCGAACCATTTCTTTAATCGGCACTAACGTCCCCGACTTCACCAACTTATTTAAATTCTGCCTCGAGCATTCTAAAATCTCCAGTGCCTCTGAAGTATTCACTATTTCGTCATTTACGAATTTTATTAGTTCTTCCTTAGTTTCAAAGTTATACATTTTTCTTCTCCTTTATATACAAAATAACCATGTTGATTACCATTAGAATTATCGCTAGTATGGTACCAACGATACAGATATAACCCCAAGTGTTTAAATTATCATAATCAAGAATTGATACAATAAACACTAAAACAATGACTACAGGTAGATTCGTCCAGATAAATTTTTTCATAATAATATGGAATGTGATATAATCTTAAATGCAGGAGAGGTTTCCCTCCCCTGTGTGCTTATTCTGAGTCGTTTCCTTGGTCGGGGCGACTCTTTTGTTTTTCCTCTTTCACCTTGTAGTATGTATCTACGATGTTTTTAACACCTGCGGTTACTTGAGAGAAAACCGTTGCTGTTGTAGCTATAGCACCTAAGATTATTATCCAATCCACTTTGTTCACCTCCTGTTCTTTATACTCTTATTATACACTTAAAGTTGACTTAAGTCAACTAATTATCAAGAATATTTTACCTCTAAATGAAATATAATCCTTACACTCTTAAACTATATCTGCTATATTTAATTTTGCGATATAAATAAGGAGGAATTATTTATGAAAAAACCTTTTTATAAAAAATGGTGGTTCTGGGTTATCATTATTATTATTGTAGCGGTTGGAATTGGTAGTAACGGCAAGAAAACAGAAAAAACCACAGCTACACCTTCTGATACCCAACAGACTACACAAAAAGTAGAAAAAGAAAAGAATACAAACTCGGCATTAACAGTAGATGAATATAAGGACAGAATAAATAGTGCATTAAAAGAGATGGGAGAAAAAACAAAATTAAAAATTAATTCCACTGAAGTTTTAGACGACGGTAGAACATCTATTGCTTTATCAAACAATATTATTATCTTCTTAGACACTGATAAAGATAAACATATAAAAAAAGCATCACTAGGTATGACTCCAAATGCTTATTTAACTGAGCAGGAAGATTTCAAATTTGCTTTCTTATTATTAATAGGAACAATGGATAATTCATTAAGTTTCGGAGATCGTAATCTCGTTAAACAAGAGCTTGGTCTTAGTGACGAAAAAATATTTAGTAAGGACTATACAAAGTCATATAAGAAAAACGGAATCATGTATACATATAAAGGAAGTATAAAAGAAAACTTTATTCTACAAGCAGAATTCCGAAAGTAGGTGTTTAAAATAAAAAGAGATTCTAACTTTATGAAAGTGGTCAGTTCAATTTTTAATGCGTTTCGTTTATTAAGTAAAATCATAAATCCAATACTAAAGGCATTATCTAAAAGTAAATTTTAAATATCGTAGCAAAAAAGCCGACTCAAGAGAGTGGGCTTTAAATTTATTCATATGATTAAAATTATCCTCTTAAATGCCCCTTAATACAGTAATACGAATTTTCTATATTTACATTTTTTTCTTCTTGCCTCATAATTTTAATCGGGAGCGTGAGGAAGAAAATGGTTCAAATAAAAATTACACCTGAAGAATTAGAACAAGTTGCAAAACGGGCTAATGATACTAAGCATGCATTAGAATCCATACATAATAATTTATGCAATCAAATTGATTACATGTGTTTTCAATGGACAGGTGCATCGAATCAAAACTTCGTTCAAATGTTTAACAATGCAAGACCATCCGCATTCACAGCTATCAATGCACTTGTGCATGTTGAAGAAGAATTAAAGAGAATTGCTGAAAAATTCCGCGTTGCAGATAACGAAGATGTAACGACTCCAAAAGAAACTACACCTAGTAAATCACCTGAAAAATCTTTCTTAGGAAAAGTTTGGGATGGTATAGTAGACGGTACGGGAGCTGCTGTTGGAGATACAATCGACGGTATAAAAGCATTAGGTGACTGGGAAACTTGGAAAGGCATGGGCTACACTGTCACCCATTTAGATGAAGCTTTACCTGCTATGTGGGATGCGTTATCCGACTCTTTTAATAAAGATGTGATAAATGGGGATGCAGAAACACGTGCAAGATGGGGATCGTATGCTTTAACACAAATTGGATTAGGTCTTCTTGGAGATAAAGGGGTCAGTAAGGCTGCAAAGCTAGCGCAAGGTGCCAAATTTTCTCAAGGTATATCAAAAGCTGGTCAATTATTTAATAAAGGTGACAACTTTGCTTTTGCGGGTAGTAATGGTATCAAATCTGTATTTGACAATACTACTTTTAGACAAGCCGAAGAAAAACTATCAACTTATCAGTTTGCTAAAGGTGAAGGGAATCCTGGAAAGAGTAATTCTTTTGAAGAAAATCATACGCCACCACTTTCTAATCAGGAAGCCATTTCTAGTCTACAAGGAACAGAAAACTTCAAACCAAATGGACTTAAACATATCCTAGAAGGTGAAATAAATAGAAGTGGTAAGGCAGTTGGTTATCATTCTGAAGCATTAGAAAATACACCAGGGAAAATTATTAGAGGAACAGAAGAAATAGTAAATGATCAGGGCATCTATAAAGCTAAAATAGAAGTAAATGGAACTCCTAAGACTGCAAATGGAGGGTTCTCCACATTTTTCCCTAAAGAATGGAGCTCACAAAAGATTGTAGATAATGTCAATGAAGCATACAATACTAAAAGGCATATAATCGGTAATACATACAAAGGAGTAGGTTCAGATGGTATAGAGATAACCATGTATATAGATAGCAACGGGAAAATTATCTCTGCTTTTCCAAAAGAATAAACTCTATTTTCAATAAATTTAAGGGAGTATATTAGAAATGAAATATGAATATAGTTTTGAAGTGCTTGATAATGACGTATTAATCATGAGATTACCAAAAGAAATTGAACTTGTCGGAACCTTTGTATATGTTGAAGTTTCCGCTTTTGGAGATTGGATTTTAGAAGAAATACATAGTGTTTTAAACGGAGAAAAGGATTACGGGGAAGTAAACGGCAATATTTGTGGTTTAGAAATTCGAAAAGATACAACTACCGTTCTAGACAATTTGGCCGAAGATGATAAAGGTGCATTTTGCGAGATAGAAACGATTGAATTAGTAAATTTAATTCATATTTGGCTCGACAAACAAAAAGAATTTAAAAAAGAAAAAAATAAAGAATTGTAATAATTTAATTGGCTGACTTCTACATGAAGTCGCCTTTATTTATTTTCCCATACTCTTCCCACTATCTTTTTCCCCTTTGAAATTATTAATTAAGATTGATATTTTACGTTTTATATCCATTTTCCTTAGAGAATTATCAGCGAAATGAATACGTATATCCGACGCGCTTGGAACGGTATTGATCCTTCTACTTGGGAAAGAATTTTTGCTGGAGGAATGGCTGTAGCTAGTCTTACACCAGTTGGAAAAATTGCAAATAAGTAATTGAAATGAAAATGGAGGTATTTAAATACTAATGCATACTCAAAATATTACTGAATTAAAAAAACAAATGAACAATATTATTAAAAATCTTGAAAAAGAAAATAAAGTTAAAGAGAAAAAAATGATTGATGATATAATTAAACGTTACAAAGCAGCTGTAGTCGTATTAGAAACTAAAGAACTTTCTTCACTATCCAGACTAGATTTCAAGATTTTTGGTGGAGTTAGAGCATATCTCGACTCTTGTAGTGATTATGATAATCCTATATTAGGTGAAATGTATAAAGTAGAACAATCTCTTCAGGCTATATTAAATAGCAATAAATAATATTAGACCGTCCTCAAAAAAGAATCGATATATAGGAAGACAAACTCAATTGATTTAGGACTCGTAGAAACTACGAATATAACAAATTAAAATAATAATTGACCGCCTATTACAGGCGGTCTTTTTCTATTTCACATATACATAAACTTCATTTGCTGTTAAATAGTATGTTTTCCCTTTGCTGTTGTGTACTTTATATTGTGAGAATCCATTTACACTTACTTTAGCATCAATAGTGAATCCTAATCCTACATCTACAGTACCAGCAACATCTTTATCCTGCCAAGATGGAGATTCATAGAAACGTAAATTGTCCACTTTAGAAATGACCCTTTTACCAGTCATGGTAGAAGCATCTGTCCCATTGTAACGGATATATGAGGAGTCACAATAAATCCATTGGTTACCACCAAGGTTTAACCAGTTTCCTAATTTACCCCATACTTTATAAGCCTCTCCTTTTTGTAGTTTACGAATAACACTATTATCTGTTGATGGTCCAGAACGAAGATTTACATTGTATCCCTCAATATACGCAACACCATTCACCTGTACTGTGCCAAGTATTTCATTTGGTTTCTGTGGTTTTGCATCCACCGTAACAGATTTCCCGTTATAAGCCTTTAACACGTCTGCTCGGAATTTAGCCTCTGATACACCATGACTACGAAGATAATCAAGTGGGTCTTCATGATCTGTACCACCTAATTTATAAGTAATATCTTTATGTGTCCATAATCCTTTAGAAGGATGAATATTTCGTTCCCGTAATATTTCCCCAATCAACTCTACATATCGTTCGTAAGAACGTTTAAATTTCATTGCATCACTTGTTTCACACAATTCAACATGAACAAATCTTGCATTCGCTGCTGGACCTGCACCCCATGCACGATATTTAGTAGATGCAATTTGAATCTTTTCATTCCAGTCAACTGCATAGTGAACAAACGCTGAACGCCATGTACGAGACTCATATTTTTGAATATTAATAGCTGGAGCTTCTGGGGTAGCTGTAGAATGCGCTACAACACCTTCATAAGCACCAACACCATTACGGTATGGTTGTTTTGGTAAATCAGGAATAATCAAAACCCTATCAGCAAATACGTTTGTTCCAATTGATAATACTAAAATCATAGCTATAACTATAGATGAAATATGTTTCCACTTCTTTTTCATTTTACATCGGCATCCTTTTTTATAATTTTTGTGTGGTCAAATAATCCACTTGCTGACAACCCAATAATGATTCCTTGAAATATATTTGTTTTGATATCCTGAGACAAAAATAAAACGCCTAGCAATATGCCAAGCGTTAAATTTAGTAACGGAACATATTTTGTTTGCATCCCAACTGTTTTTGCAATTTGTGATAATCCTACAACAACACCAATCATTACCGTAATTTCAAACATTACATACCACCTCCTTTCAAGAAGAAGGTCAGAGCCGCTCCAATAAGCCCACCAACAATAAGGCGTAAGATCCAAGTTGTATTAGCGCTAATCTTATCTAATTGCTTATTGATATTGATAATGTCTTTCTCGTTACCTGTTGTCCGCATTTCTAAACTTTTAATCTCTAAGCGAATGTCCTTAATATCTTGCTTTATTTCTTGAACATCACTTCTTACTTCTTGTAACCCCTCCACTTTAATCACCCCTTTTTAGACAATAAAAAAAGACCAGCTTATGGCTGCTCTGGTTTCCTATTTATTAATTTTTATAGTCATAATCCTTTCAGTTGCGATTTGCTACTGCTCTATTCAGAAGGTACATTCTGTTTTTCCTGTGAAGCTTGTGTAATTCTGTCTAAGCAATCTTTGCAAATTTCCTGATTACCGATTCTTGTTGTATTTGTATTCACACCACAAATATCACAAAACCTTTCTGCAGTTCTAACGAACAGATTAGAAGTATCAGAGAATAATTCCACTTTTGTATTTGGTTTAATACCTGCTGTTTCCAGCATATCCAATGGGATTTTAATTGTCCCATCTTCACCAACTGTTCCTAAAACACCTAAAAATTGACTCATTTCATTTTCTCCTTTCATCACTGTGAGCTACTTATAAAGTTCCATGCTTTTCCATCGTGGTAGTAAGCTCCAAATCCTCTATAACCATTCCCCATCCATAGAACCCCTTGTTGAGACAAAGGAATCTTTCCAAATGAGTTGAATAATATACCTGATGTTGAAATTGGTGACGTGAAGTTAGCTCTCTTGGCTGTAAACCAAATCCCATCTTGAGCTGTTATACCGATATTACCTGCATTCGTTAGACGAATATTACTTTCAGCGCCATTATAATCTACATAGCGATAGTAAACGCCATTTCCATCTTTGTAGATACTTCCAATATTCCTACCAGTCCCATCACCTTCACCAAGGATTATATATGGGTTACGTGTTGTACTTTTTCTCTCATCTTCAAATCCCATCACAATTTTGGCAGAGCCTTGGTTTACAAAACGAATAACCTGATTTTCCATGTGGAGGTATTCTTTAGTAGCACTTGTTTTGATAGTCATACCTTGGAGTAATCCAGCTTTTAACCAAGATGCTTCTACCCTACCTACCAAATCAATTAGATTGGCTGAAATTTTAATCTTTTCTGCCGTTTGATTGATAGATGAAATGATTTCACCTTTTTTTACGGTACTAAGAATATTCTTCTCAGTAACTTGAATACGTCCTTCCATATTCCTTACATAAGCATTCGTAGCGAATTTATCATTAGATTGAGTTTGTGTATACACCTCTGTCTTTTTTGCTGCTAAATCAATACCTTTCTCATTAACACTAAAACGGTTATCGATTTGAGTCATCTTTTGATTGTATTGCTCAGTTGCTACTCTATTAGCTATATCTTCTAGCATTTTATCAGCATCAACTTGATCTTTAGGGTGTAACCAAAATTCTGTAGCTACTTTCCCGCGCTGTAACATAGGCATGCAAAACCAAGCTCTACCATTTCTTTGTATGTATGGCCGAAATCTTACAAACCCAGTTCCTGCTGGAGCTTTAGCTGTACAAGTAGATTTAATCCAAGTATTGTTAATGATTTGAACCCTTTCTCTAGCAGTTGAAATTCTGGTTGTTTTATTCGATTGCCAAAACTCCATCTCGATATACACACCATTATCAATAGGCACTTTCCCATCAGTGTTAAAGTAAGCCGAAACAACAATGTCTTCATAAGGAGAACAATCTATAAACTGCCCAAAAGCACCCCACCATCTATCCTGGTCTTGTCCCGTAGTGTGCATAGAAAACGAGTTGTATCCTTTATACTTTAGGTTTGGGTCTATAGCATGCCCATTCGACCACCCCCAGTACTTGTTCCCTTGAGTAAAACCTGCATCGAGAATCTCATTGATCGCTCCAAGACCCCCAACATAATTTTCAACGTCTTTCTTTTTCATTGTTAAATTCAATGCCTCAGAATGTTGCTCTAACGTTGTAGTAGCTTGAGTTAATGTTTTCCCTTGCTGTGTTTGAGTCTCTTGTAATTTAGAAACATTTTGAGTGATTCCATTTGCTGTCTTCTCTACCTCAGTAACACGTTTATCAAATCCACTTTGATTATTTTCTACTTTTGTTATTGTTTCTTTAATGCCACCTACACTTTTTTCAATCTCGGTTGTTTTCTTAGTGAATTCATTTAACGACACTTTATCAGCGTTTGAGGTGTCCCAGTCAGTAGCTATAGTACCTTTTTCTATTTTAAGGGCATTAACTCTAATCCAAGCGTAACCATTTTTTCCATCTAACGCTCGTTTTGTAGTACCTGTGATAAGCAAAAATGCTTGATCATCATCTCTATCGGCTGTGAATGTAAAATGAACTCTATAATAATTGTTATTCTGTCTATCGTTGATCTTAGCTACAATTGGAAAATCTAAAGTGTTAATATCAGGAATTCTTCTGTTTCCACCTTCAACCGTATACATAATGTAAACGTAATCCAATAACCAGCCTAACTCACTAGTTGCAACATTGAATGAAACCGTATATTTTTGACCTTTTTTAACTTTAAATTTACAATCATGTGACCGCATACCAACTTGCGTTCCATTAGGCACAATTTGTTGTTTACCATCGATTACAGTTTCCATTCGTAGTGAATAAGGAGTTGGCAACGAAGTTAAAGCACTCTCATTTATAACATTAACAGCACCGTAATTCCCCCAACGGCTCCAACCATTAGCATTAATGAATTCTGTTCCATTAATCATGTTAGTCGCACCGACTTCTAAACTATCAACTTTACTATTAATTTGTTCCATTCGTTCTTTTGTACGTCTAGCTTCTTCTTTAATTTCAGTTGTTATTTTAGTTAATTCACTTGTTGTTTGCTGTACATTGGAAATTGTCTTTTTTGTGCCTTCTACAGTGGATTCAACCGTATTTAATTTATTACTAATTTCACTATCTTTTTTAGTTAGCGATTCAATAGATTGCTTAAATCCATCCGCTGTTTGCTCTGATTTAGTAACGCGTTCTGCGAGCTTCCCTTGTTCATTCTGTACATTAGAAACAGAAGTATTTATGCCTTTAATAGTCGTCTCAATTTCTACTGTTTTTTTAGTGAAGTCCGTATTAGAAACATTATCTTCTGGCGCTGGTGTCCAGTCTGTCACTTTGTTTCCAATTTCTATTTTCGGTCTACCTACTTTTACATAGTCTCCGCCACATTGAATATATACTGCATTCTGTTCTGTTTTTAATATCCCTATATCTTTTATCCACACAGTTGTGCTTATTACACCCTTAAAATTCATACCATCTGTTATTCTTAACCAAGCACCTAGATGTTGAATTGAATTATCGGAATATCGTATAGAAGGTTCAAAACCAATTCTATTAGATGGATTAACACCAGTTTTTGCATTTTTAATTTCAACATAAACACTCAATGTAACCTGTTTACCTTGTAAGTCTTTTAAATCATTAACAAAACTGAAACCTTGCACAGTGTTAGGTGGTAATATAAATTTATCAGAATCAAGAACATAGTTTCTTACACCAATATTCGTGTTATTAACGGTTGTTTCTAGTTCACTTAACTTTTGTTTTGTACCACTAGCTGTTGTTTCAATTTCATTTGTCTTGTTTTGCAGTTTAGTTAAACCATCATTAGTTTTTGTTAGATCCGACTTCTCTGCTTTTTGTTTAAGAGCTTCATTTGTTTGACTAATAGATGTATTAACGTCCTTGAACTTTTGAACATTACCCTGTTTATCAGTTTCATAGGTTTGTTTACCAATAAAACCAGCTTTAATTTCATCTTTCGTATAAACGCCAGATTTATCAGCCTTATCTTCTAATTGATTATTAATCCACGTTTGATCAACTTTGTCATTAACTTGCTTTTGAACACCGACTATTTGTCCAGCTATTTCTTGCGCTTTACCTTCCACACTTTGAACCTTTTGATTTAATTCTGTTTTTGTGGATTCAATATCTTTGCTGACCTGCTCTATTGTTTCTTTTTTAACTGATTCCACATCAGGAACAACTGGGTCCCAAATACCATCTTTCCAGAGTTTTAAAATGCCCGGCTTACCATTAGAAATATCTAGCCATAATGTTTTTCTGTCTTTGAGTCCTGTTGTTGGTGGGTGTTTTGATTCAATAATTTCCACGGTATTATTTTTAATATTCTCTTGTACCTTTTCAGCAAGTGTTTTTGCTGCTTCTGACTCCTTCTTTGCATTACTAGCCGTTTCATTCGCTTCTTTCACTAACTTATCTAGCTGATTTATCATTTCTTGTTTATTGCCAAGCGAACTAAGAATACGATTGTAAATCCTTCTTAATTCTTCATTCGGATCAATAATTTCATGATAATCTCCAAATACATATTTATCTTGCAATGGATTTTTAAACGATTCATCACCAGAAATTGCCCTAGCTTCTAAATAAAGCTTAGGTGTGAATCCAGTGTCTTTTATTCGAATCGTATCGCCCTCGTTAATTAATTCGTGAGCTAATCCAAACACACGACCAATTGATTGTGCTTCAACTTCATAAGAAACAGATGTATTTACACGTTTTTTTAACTCTGTATTCATAAGAGTCATTAAACGTTTGGCATCCATGTCATCGTTTTCTGTTTCTGGACTATAGAAACCAAATTTATGATTACCTTTCTCGTTCCATCTTTGGAAAGCATCATTGTCCACAAGATAAGGAACACCCTTATTTATTTCTGTAATGGTAATGAATTCTCCGCCTTCTTTTTTTACGAAACCTAATAAGGCTGTACAAATATTTTGAGAGTTTTCAATCCGTTTAATTCCCAGCAAGTCTTTACCAAGGGTTATTTCTTTCCCTGTTTCTTGACCACGCTTCTTAACCATATCTACATAACGCCCAACAACTTGAGAGCCTACAACTTCAGCGCGATATTGAATTTCTAACTCAAACAAAGAAGCAATCTTTTTAAGAAAAGACAACGGATCAATAAATTCATCGATTGTCATAGAACGGAAACTAACATATTCTAAATTCCCCTTTTGCCACTTTGTGCCCGCAAGAGCGATATCAACCATTTCAATTACGGTTTTACCTTCTAATTTTTGTGGAGGGATAATTCCAGCTTTAGCAAGTTGAATCCATTCTCCTGATGCATAAGCAATTACTGATCTATCATCGGAATCTTTTTCAATTTCAGTAATTACATAAGGCACAATACGTCCATCGCGCACTTCTTTTAATACTAAGTTTTGCTGCATAAGTGTGGACGAATGCCTTGTATTATCAAATACTCGAAACTCTAAGGTATCAATGTTATTTTTGATTTCCCAATGTCGTTTATCATCCCAATAATCTGCGGGCTGAATGCTTGATACAATCTGTCCTGTTTTAAAATCGCAAACATGTAATTCACCACTTGGCGTTCTCATCTATATCTCTCCCTATAACTGATTGTAGCTGTAACTTGTACTTAAAGAAGCGTATTGAAGTGAAGAGGATTCAAAGATAATCTTGTTACCAAATCCCCTTTCTCGACGCGAAAAAAGCTTCCTGGTATATTCCCCAGCAAGCTGCATTGCAAATGGTTCAATTTCTGATTCATAATAAGCTGTCCATTCATCCTCATTGTATTTACTTTGGATAATCTTTTCGTTTGTATTAAAGAAATTATAAATACGTTGTACGGTTTCTTGCATCTGCTTGGAATCTGGTACAAACGCTTCAGGTTTTACTTGTTCTAAATCATACCTCGGATCAGAAGATGCTGCTCCACCATCATTTGAGATATTCAAATAGTTATTCACAAAGTTTTTAACCTGACTCTCAATATCTTCTTGTTTCAATACTGACTTAAACTTAAGAATCCACTTTACTACTGCACTATTTTTAATTGCTTTAACAATACCTTGATCGGTAGTCGTAACAATCTCCATTAACTGCGCTAATGCATTACCAGGATGCTCTCCGAAAAAGTCATTATCATTAAAGTCTTTACGCAAATGAATGATATCTGTATACGGAATCGTCATCTGCTTACCATTTTTAAAATAAAACTTTAAAAAGATGTCTCCCTGTGCCCCTTCTACAACTTCAACTGTTGTACATGGAATAGGGTAAATCTCAGTAGGATAACCAAAATCATCACGCTTTATATAAGCGAATGCATTATGATTCAACTCTAATTGAACAGCCATTTTCTCTTGAAACATTTGTCCTGTCATCAATGGATTAGGCTCTTCCAGTAAAAATCTCATATAGGAATCTGGATTCACCTTAAATTCAGTAGAGTTATCTCGTATATGCTTGGCTATCAGCTTACCAACTGCTTTTGCTTTAGGACGTATACAAGCTCGTATAATATCACTTTGATAGATGTCCCCATTCCACGCAAAAAAACCTCCACCATTATCGTTTATCATTTCAAAACGAGTTGTAGTAGGAGCCTGTTTCTTTCCAAATACCTTATCAAATAACCCCAAATTCTCACCTCCTTTTATACATAATAAAAAGCCGACTAATTAGTCGACTTTAATATTTCATATTCTTTTAAATACATCCATCTGTAACCACCAGTAGTTTTAGCCTTACCTCGACAGCATTTTTGTATATTCGAAGCCCAAATACCTGTTTTTCTTTGAGCTTCATTAATACTTTCAAATCTAGCTACATAAGTACCGTCTTTTTCTAATTGCACTATAGGTATAGATGTTGAACAATTAGCACCTATGTACACACCTTTTCTTTTTTCACTCATTTTCTTTTTGGATTGTTCATCGTGTTTTTTGCCGTAGAAAGGATTTTGAGAACCAACGTATCTACCCTTCATCTTTTTTGAATGGTTCATACGTTGTTCTATAGACTGCGGTCTTCCATAATTCCAATGTTTTTCTTTAAGCCTCTTCTCTTTATGTGCAATACTTATCTTTTTTCTTGTTTCTTCGGATACTGAATGACCAGTTAGTGTTAATCTAATTTTCTCTTTTTGCTCTTCTGACATAGGCTTACCGAAATTAGGATTATTCTCCCCAAATAGTCCACCACCTGTAGCGTTTTCATTTATGTTATACCCAACACTTCTATCACAAGCTTTTAAAATATCTATATAGTACTGTTCTTTATCTAATAATTTTGCACTGCCAATTATATATTCCACAACTTCAAAAATAAAATTATTCGCGCCATATTTATTGTAAGCTCTTTGTAAGTATGAGTTAGTATGCTCACCCTTTTTTAAAGCACCAAAATGTTCTCTTTTTCTTTTAAGTAAATTGTTACTACTCCCTACATAGAACTTTCTATTGACTAAATTAAGAATCCTATATATACCCATTTTCGACATAATAAAAAAACATCTCCAAATTGTGTTTATTTATCGAGCATTAATTTGTCTTAACAGTGAAGGTGTTTCAAATCTGATAGCTAATCTAATTTATTTGCATTATATCATATTATGATAATCGTTCCATTTTTCTTGTAATATTACATACGCATTGAGTAAACTTGCAGCCCCATCTATACGGCGACGTTGATTCTTTGTCTTACAAGGCTGAATGTTTAAATTCTTATCTATATCAATAGCTACGTTACTAAGATTCCACTTTGTTAATGGATTATTTCCGTAATTTATTAATTTAGAATCTAAATCTGCACCTAATTTTTTCATTGGTGCAGAAAGTGTTTTCTCCCCTTGTATAACTGGTATTGTAGCATCTGCCCCAAAATGAAGTTTTAAGTCTTCAACAAAGTACTTCGCCGACCAACTATCGTACCCAATCCAAGGTATATAGATACCATATTCCTCCCTCAATTCAACAAGCCAATCCACTATAAATTTATAATGAATTGAATTTCCAGGAGTAGTTCTTAATAATCCCATATCATACCATGTTGAATATGGAATTTTATCCTCAATTGTTCGCTGCTCTAATAGATCCTCGGGTAACCAATACATATGTTTAGCGTAAATTGTTTCATTGTTTGGTAATTTTAAAATTATACATGCTGACGTTAAATCGGTTGTACTACTTAAATCGACTCCACAAATAGCATATGATGGATTTAATTCTTCAATGTTATATGTTGCTGTATTGTTGAGCTGTTCAAACGTCAGCCAAGCTTCGCTTGAAGTTTCTCTCACATTAAAATCCTTTGTCAGTAGATTTTTCACCAACATTGGATTTGCTTTTGCTTTCTCAACTTTACTTCTTAATTGATCAGTGTTTTTAATAGTTCCTAAACCAGGATTAGCCTTTGCCCAGCACGATTCATCTACCCATTCTTCCCGTTTATCTAGTTCATAAATAATAGGAAGAACACGTTCATCCTTATAACCATCTGGATCATCATATCCATTAATAATACGTTCAGCTTCCTCATATTTAATATCAAAGATACCTTCACGAACTGTTCCGGCTGTAGTTGTAATTACTGATATCGGTTGTTCTCGAGCCGTCATACCATCGACAATTACATCATAAAGATTTTTGTCTTCAATAGCATGTAATTCATCAATTAATGAACAATGTACGTTAAGTCCATCTAATGTATTTGAATCACTAGAAAGGGGTTTAAATGAACCATCATTAAAATCAGAAATCATTTCAGCAACTAAAGTACGGATTCGCCTTGATAAAACTGGAGACTTCTTTACCATACGTTTTGCCTCAGACCAAATGATTTTAGCCTGGTCTTTTTTCGTTGCTGCTGATACAATTTCCGGTCCTGGTTCATTATCAGCAACCATCATATAAAGCGCAACAGCTGAACCCCATGCAGATTTTCCATTCTTGCGGGCTACTATTAATATAAACTCACGGTATTTCCTTGTTCCTTCTATTTTATGAACAAATCCAAATAACGTTGCTGTCATAGCTTTTTGCCATAGCTCAAGTAAAAATGGTTTACCTCCCAACTTACCTTTACTATGTTTACAAAAGTTTTCAATAAATTCTATAGCATGGTTTGCTCTGTTGGCGTTATATTCCCATTCACTTTTTGCACTTCCTAAATCAGTGACGATTTTTTTATAAACTCGTCTAACTTTATCCGATACAATTTCCTGTCCAGTTTTTATTTTATTCCAGTACTCTAGAATCGGGTTATATGATAAAGGATACTTAATCACGAGCGTTTATAAAATCATCAAATCCATCGCCTTTTTCTTTAGGCTCTGGTGTTTTTTTAGGAATATAATCACCCAACTGCTTCATTATCGTTTGATAACTTTTATTCATAGCTATATATCTTCTTGCTGCTGGTCTTTCCCTTTCATATGGCTCTTGATTCTCTGATTGCGAGAACATTTCATCGTAACCATTTTCATCAAGATCTTTACGTACATCTTCTAGTCGAACACGCAAATCTGCCGCTTCAACAATTAGCCCCTCTACTACCAAGAGGGTATCTTTTGGCATTTCTTTATATATACGTTTAAGTCTGTTTATTTCTTTGTTAACCCGTTCTTCTTTTGTTAGTTCTTTCTTTATCGCCATAAATAACACCTCATCTCTTCTGCATTTTGGGTAGGGGGGTCACGTGAAATGACCAATTTATTTTTTGAAGGTATCTCATCGGTCCTTCGAGAGCTTGAAAAAGATTTTGAAATGGGGGCTTTTATTTCTTTGGAAATATCAGCGTTCATTTTTTATTTTGATTTTTATTCTTTTTGTATTAAATCCCCATTCTCATCAAACATTACTCCCTCAACAACTGGACTATTCTTCTCATGATGTTCACGGTTGTGGCAATCCTGACATAAAAGTTCTAAGTTATGAAAGCTCAATGTAATCTCTGGATTATTTATATTCTCTGGTGTTATATAGTCCTTATGATGAACAATCTTTCCTGTCCCTTTACACCTCTCACATAATCCATATCTATATTTAAAATATGAATCCCTACACTTCTTCCATGCTGTGGATTTATAAAACTTCTTTGCATATTCCTTTGCCATGCATCCACCTCAAAACAAATAACCGCTCAATGTTGAACGGTTATCCTTTATATAAAGTTATATGAAACCCAATACGGTAAATGAAGTTTTATATAACATAATTGTCTTTAATCCCTATCTATTATTAGATGGCTTTTGTACGACAAAAATAAAGCTTTTACCTCTTATTGGACAAAATTATATTGAATGCCAATACTATCAATGACTCCCCTTTCAACATTATATATTCTTATATTATTTTATAAAAAAATATAGATTAATTAATCGAATCACCTTTACACGTATTATAATACGTGTTATAATAAGAGTATAGAAAGGAGGGAATAAGGGAGATGGACATTCTAGATATTTTAGACAAAGTAAGCGGGATTTCTTCTTTCATCTTAGCGATATACATACTTCTCAAAGAAAGCAAAGAAGAAAAAAATAAGCGTCCTCAACGCAAAGGTTCCAGCCGACCAAGCAGAAAACCTAAGCGAAGAAAACGCAAGTAACCCATTGGAAAACTCAACCAACTGGTTGGGTTTCTCAAAAAAATATTATCATCTCCCATATCTATATGTCAAAAACTTCATTGATTTTAAATACTATTTGTTTGTTTTTAACAATTCGTTTCTTTATTGTTACCGACTTTTCTAATTTACAAATGTTAGACACTATCTACCTAATTGTTATTATTTTATGGATTCTGGTCTTCACCATTTCGATTATCAAGAAATTGAAGAAGTAAATCCATAACACTATATTTAGCAGGAGGAAAACAAATGAGCACTTACCAAGATCGCTACATCTACCCATCTATTTTTGATTTTTCTAATGAGCAGGTTACTGTTACCTTTCCTGACTTTGCAGATTGTCATACTAATGGTGATAACTATGAGGATGCTTTTGAAATGGCTAAAAAGACATTAGCAACTCATCTATACGAAATAGAAGAGCAAAAAGGAAGTATTCCATCAGCTTCTAATCCAACTTCTATCCAAACTAAAGAGAATCAAGTTATTGGCTTTATTGAAGTATGGATGCCACCGTTCCGTAGTGAAATTGAAAATAAAGCAGTAAAGAAAACATTAACTATTCCTCATTGGCTTGATAAAATGGGAAAAGCTAATAATGTAAACTACTCACAAGTGTTGCAAGATGCATTAAAAAAGCATTTAGGTGTTGCTGAAAACAAGAACGTATAAAAGAGATGAATTATCTTCATCTCTTTTTTCTATCTCCATAATAAAAGAAATAACCCTTTATATTAGGATTATTTCTTCAATTAATTTTATTCGAATGCCTTTTTAATAATTTTATGAGTCCCAATTAATGAAAGACCTAACAAAACTGTCCCAATAAGAAAATAAACTATAAAAACGAAATAAAACATATATTTATTAGAATTTAGCGATAAATAAGGAAACCAAAAAATAGTTAGTAAAAAGAGTAATGCAATAAGCATCAACGTCAAATAATTCATATAAAAACTTTTATTCTCTTTTCTAGCTTCTTGACTTTGAAAAGACATACAAGCAATTGCAATCGCAATTAAACCTATTATTATACTTATTCCTAACTTAGAAGTTTCTTGAATCATCTCTACTAACATTTTCATATTTCCTATAGCATTAAATACTACAAATAATAATGTAAAAGCCGCCATCAATATAACTAATTGGGCGATTGCTTTAATGTCTTTACGCAATTTTCTCATACAAATCAACCTCCTCTATATAAGAATAAAAGGAGGTTGAAATAAAATCAATAAAACTTAATATAAAGTTAAAGTATTTTTCCGTAATACTTATCTTAATTAAGCTTTCGACAAAAATGACTATTCCTCTTCATATGGTCTATATTTACTACGCAGGACTTCTAATTCCTTCTTCTTCTCTTCAATGTCTTCACGTAGGAACAAACTCACTCGTTCCATTTTCTTAAATGGTACAAGTTTACCATCTTTTATCATTTTACTAATTCTCGCTTTACTAATCCCTAAAACATCCATTACCTCTGGCGTCGTTAATACCTCATCATGTAAAAAAGAAAGCAGTTGCTCTTTATCCTCAAACTTGTACACTTTATTCACCTCTTTTTTCTTTAAAAATCCCATAAAGTCGTAATGACGTATTTATAATATAAAGAACTAAAAGAATGATTAACACAAGGACTAGGCTTTTTACCATATATTAAAAATAAAAAATATTTATTATTATTTTTTATTTTGAGTAACCTTGCTTAGTTTCTCATTTATTTCATTCCGATGGGCTTCTCTTTCAAGCAATTGAGGTTTATAATTCTTCTCTATAGCCGATTGCATCCTAAGTGTTATTTTATAAGTACTTTTAAATGATTCTATAAATTTTTCAACTAAGACTCTTCCATCTTCATTACATGCATCTGCTAATATTCTGTCTAGATTTATAACGGAATGATGTGCGCTTTGATAATTTATACGTGGTTCCATAGGAAAAACATCCTGATTATTTATTATTTTAAAGATTTCACTATGATGTTCAACCGGTATTGATTCTAAACCACTAATCCCTATTCCTGTACGCCAGTCAATCCAGTCCGTAGGCTGATATTCCGCTCCAAAAGTCATCTCATTCGGAGGTACCACATTAAATTTATTAAGAAACACATCTGGAACTTTTCTTCCATAAGGATTTTGAACAAACGCACTCATTAAAGTATTACGTTTATCCCCACTCCATTCAAAGGCATTTTTTAATCCATCTAACAGCACATAGTCATTGATTCCCGAATGAAATTGATGAAGATGTCTGATTATAAACACCCCATTTATTAATCCAAAATTAGATTCTTTATAAAAAGAGTTAGGAGTAAATAAACCACAAAAAGGACTAGTTAGAGCGGATATTACTTCATTTATAAAATCATCCCATACTATAAATAAGAAACGAAAATCCTCTTTAAATTGATCTTCTAAAATATACTCAGAATACTTTTCTTCTGTATTTACTAAAAAGTCTTTAACAGTAAGTAGTTTGGGATTAATTATATTATCAATCGAAATTAATTCTCTATCTGGTAAATGCGTGGTAACTTGAAATCCTGACTGTCTCTTTTCTTTGAAAACTTTTAAACTTGGTGTTTTTACTTCTCCTGCATAGTATTTACCCGATAGCTTTGAACGAAACTCAGGATTTTTTGAATTTTTCGAGCTTCTTGGTTCACTTTGAATAAAAGGACCCCCTTGAGTTGAATCAGCCACCTGAGCAGCCTTACTTAAAACTAAAACCTCGCTAAGAACAGCATAGTTTTGTTCCAACTGCTCTTTATTATTTAAAGTACTAATCCATTCTATTATTCTTTTAGAATACTGAGGAATTGACTTATCTACTAATTCTAACGCCTCAACAAACGTGAATATAAAAGATGATACTTTTTGATAAGGTGGAATTTTTTCAATCTCATGTACATGCATTTTTAAAAGATGATCGTTAGGGATTTTATCCTTTAACAACTGAATTATTTCGTTCTTATCCATGATTTTCTCTCCTTTTGGGAATATAGCTTGGAAATGTAAAAAGTTAAATTAATTTCTTAATATTTTTTGTTACTTCTCACCTTTCTCCCAATCTGCTTTTTCAAATTCATTCATGTTATCTTTAAATCCTAAATATGTAGCTACAGATAATACTACAAGAATTATACTCATAAACACTTGCAATACATGAATAAATTTCCCTAAACTTGTCAAATTAACCATATCAAATGAAATATTAAAGGCTGAAACAGAAGCACTATATAAAATATAATCTAGATATAAAAAGCTTTGTTGATGTTTATCTAATAAAATAGGAGTTATTAATTCTGGCTTCATAAAATAAAGTGGTGAAATTAATAATATTAATTCAATATAGCTATGCACAGCTAATGAAATTCTATTTCCTCTCTTCAAATTAGTGGAACGTTCACCAATTAATAAATCTGAATTCATTTTTGCTTTCACAGTATCATTATAAAATGCTAATCCAATCTCTATAGACCTTGAAATTAAACGGATGAGAAGAAATATATATATCAAATCAATAATAATATATGGGGCCTCTGTAAATGTATTTTTAAATATATCTATTAATTGTTTTTCTAACTCCATGATAATAACTATAAAATTAATCATCGCATTTATATTACTTATTAATGTCCCTAAACAACTGAACACAATGCTAACAATTACTAAAAAACATTGGAGTTAGTATAGTCATATGGACACAACTTAGTTAAGTCCTTACAATGGATTTCAAGGAGGAAGTGTCCGTATGGCAAACAAGAAATTTAATGCAGAATTTAAAAAGA
>NZ_JAKUEH010000020.1:0-58425 GCF_022662815.1 Bacillus cereus group sp. BfR-BA-01492 | reverse complement strand
AGGCACGCCGCCAGCGTTCATCCTGAGCCAGGATCAAACTCTCCAATAAAGTTTGTCTAGCATCATAAATAAAAATTGACGTTTCACGTTGTTTGTTTCGTTCAGTTTTCAGAGAACTCGTTTGTCGCTTCATTTGCGACTTCCTTATGTTAACATCTCTGTATTTCAATGTCAACTAAGTTTTTTATTTGTTTTTTCGCTTTCTGCATGTCCTGCATCAGCGACGTATATTAATTTATCATAGGTTCAATATTTTAGTCAACACTTTTTAATAAAAAATTCTTTTTCTCACATATGGGAGACATTCTTCCCTATTTGCTATTCTACGAAATAAACAAAAAAGAATCTTATATCGTTCTTCCATTGTTTTTTTCACTACATGATGTATACGTTCATCTTCAAAATCAAATAGGAGTTCATCCATCTCTCTTTTTAATATGTACTCCATTTCTTTTTGCTCTTCCTCCGTTATCATAAGCCCAATCAAACTATCACCCCAAATAATCTTCCATCACAAATATTTCTTGTAACATACGAAATAGTATTCCCTATTATATCCATCACTTACGATATTCATTCATCCGTTCTCTTTTTCATTCTTATTGCATATATGTAACTGAAAAGGATTGGACAAAGGGGCGGAGTATTATGTTTTTCTTTTTTATCACAAGTAAACGCAAATTTAAGCACATTAGTTTTATCATTGTACTTTCCTTATTTACAGCATGGATGCTTTTTCTAAAAACGTATTCTCATGAATCTGCTTTTTCCACTGCTACTGGGCCAAAGGTTATTTATAAAGGAGATACAGCTAAAAAACAAGTTGCGTTAACATTTGATATTAGTTGGGGCGATAAAAAAGCAATGCCAATCCTGGATACTTTAAAAGAACGCGATATTAAAAATGCAACATTCTTTCTCTCCGCAGCATGGGCTGAAAGACATCCTGATATTGTGGAACGAATCCTTAAAGATGGCCACGAAATCGGTAGTATGGGATACAACTACACTCCCTACACATCATTAAAGGCAAATGAAGTAAGGAAAGATCTTTTACGGGCACACGATGTATTCGAAAAACTTGGTGTAAAGCAACTGAAACTCTTACGGCCTCCTAGTGGCGATTTTAACAAAACAACTTTGAAAGTTGCAGACTCTCTTGGTTACACCATTGTTCATTGGAGTAACAATCCGAATGACTGGAAAAACCCTGGTGTAGATCAAATTGTGTCATTTGTTTCCAATCATTTGCGCGGCGGTGATATCATTTTACTGCACGCCTCTGACTCTGCGCTTCAAACAAATAAAGCATTACCACTTCTTCTACAAAAGTTAAAAAGTGATGGTTATGAGCAAATATCGATTTCCCAATTAATTTCTAATACAAACGCCAAAAGTAAAAATGTAAATTCCACTATCCACTAAAGTCCTATTTCTCCAAATTAAAAAGGATACAATCCCTTTATAATAAAAAGAGGATGTATCCTTTTTTTCTCAACTAGCTGCCTTGCTCTTTTGTCCTATTAAGCGATGCAGTATGAGCAATTGATATGCATTACATAATAACAACGGGATAACCATTAAATATAGCCAATTTGTATCATTAATCCGTAGCGCTGGTACCCATTCGAGAATTGTTACCACAACCATAAAGAATAACGCCGGGATAAATGCTTTTTTATTTGTCTCTTTACTCTTTATATACGCTACGAAAAGCCCGAACAAAAATAGCATTCCAGCTACAAGAATATTATTCCCTAATGAAACTTCTCCATTTGCAATAAGCACAGATCTTAAATAAACGAAATCGAATAGAACAAACGCAATGAAAAAAATTTGCACCGCATTCCAGAGAGAAGAAGATCGAAACATGCCTAATCCGAAACGATGTACAGTTAAATAAGCAAAGAATCCCATTTGGCTTATTACACTAAAGATAAAGCCTACCCCCATTAACCAGAAGGAAACTGCCAAAATCTCCTTTCCGTCAAAATTTTGAAAAAATTTAGCATACTTGTCCCATTCTAGAACAAAACCAATAAAGATTGTGCTAATTCCACCAAGAAGCAACGTCGTAAAAAACAATCGTACCCACTTTCGACTATTCACAACACATCCCCCATTATTCGTATATTTCTACTTAAATTGTATCAACCACAATTTCAAAAAGCTACCCATGATCATGTATAAATTCCTTAAAGATATTTATATTAAAAAAGAGAACTGCGTTGAAAGGAGCTCCTAGTTATGAAACGGATGCTGCTCATTTTAATTTCCTTGTTCCTGTCTCTTTCCCTTGTAGCATGTGCACAGGGAGGAGAAGAAGCAAAAACAGAATTGGATTATGATCAAACAAAAAAAATGATTGTTGATATTTTAAAAACAGATCAAGGAAAGAAAGCCATTCAAGATGTATTAACCGATGAAAAAATGAAACAGGCACTCATACTAGACGAAACAGTAGTAAAAAAGACAATTGAAGATGCAATGGTATCCGATAAAGGACAACAATTTTGGGAAAAGTTATTTAAGGACCCTGAGTTTTCAGCTAAGTTTGCAAAAAGCATGGGGAAAGAGCAAACAAACTTAATGAAAACTTTGTTAAAAGACCCTGAATATCAAGCAGGGGTTATAGAGATTATGAAAAATCCTGAAGTAGAAAAAATGATGCAACAAACAATGAAAAGCAAAGAATATCGTCAATATTTACAACAAGTATTGAACGAAACAGCGGAAAGTCCACTCTTCCAAGCTAAAATGATTGATATCATTAGCAAAGGAGTTAAAAAAGCTGAAAAAGAAAATGGAGCTAAGAAAAAAGAAAGTGGTGGCGAAGAAGAGGGAGGCAAAGAACAAAAATAATAAACCTATATTCCACTTCTTCTTTAAATGATTAAAAATCCCCCGCAATCTACAATAGCGGGGGGATTTTTATCCTACTTTTATTAGCTTTGTTTTACTGAAGTCTTTTCAATTACTTGTTCAGCTATTGTTCGATAAATAATGCCTGTTTTATGCGTGTCTTCATATACTGATGGCGCAAAATCTTCTTTATTCCAATCCGGTTGTTGAAGCGGAATTCGACCTAGCACTTCTGTTTGTAATTCAGCGGCTAATTTATCTCCTCCACCTTTACCGAACACATATTCTTTTTCTCCAGTTACTTTACTTTCAAAGTACGCCATATTTTCAATAACACCAAGAATACTATGTTCCGTCCGGAGTGCCATTGCACCTGCGCGAGCTGCTACAAATGCAGCAGTCGGATGAGGTGTTGTTACAATAATTTCTTTACAAGATGGTAGCATTGTGTGTACATCTAAAGCTACATCTCCAGTTCCTGGTGGTAAATCTAATACTAAGTAATCTAAATCTCCCCATTCCACTTCTGTGAAAAAGTGATTTAACATTTTGCCGAGCATTGGCCCACGCCAAATGACAGGTGCATTATCTTCCACAAAGAATCCCATAGAAATTACTTTCACTCCTAATCTTTCTACAGGAATAATTTTATCTCCTCTTACAACAGGGCGTTTCTCGATCCCCATCATATCCGGTACACTAAAACCATAAATATCAGCATCAATAATCCCCACTTTTTTCCCTAGACGCGCTAATGCAATCGCGAGGTTAACAGAAACCGTTGATTTTCCTACGCCACCTTTTCCACTCGCAACAGCTATAAATGTTGTTTTGGAATGCGGTGAAAGTAATGATTCATTCTCGTGATCTTCCGGTGGAGCAAACTGCGCTAACTCTTCCTCAGTAAATTCGGCAAAACGCAAGCCAACTGTTGCAGCTCCAAGTTCTTTAATCAGTTTAACAATCGCTGCTTGTAGCTGCATTTGTTCAGCCGTTCCCGTTTTTACAATCGTAATTTTTATACTTACATGGCCCTTCTCAGGTTTAACAGTTACTTCTTGAATTGCGTTCGTTTCTTTTAATGTTTTATGTAGAAATGGATCAGTAATCCCTTCAAGCACCTTCACTACTTGCTCTTTTGTTACCATAATTCGCCTAGCCCCCCGTATGATGTGAAATAAATTGGGTTTGTCCTCTTTTACTTCAAATAAATGCGTTTACATTTCCAGTATAACATATTTTCCGAAAACTTCGTTAATGAGAGAAACGCAAAAACCCTCCTCATTCAGGAGGGTTTCCTTTTTCCGTAAAATAACGCAAAATCCCGCGATAAATGGCAGCTGCTACTTTTTGCTGATATTTTTCCGAATTTAACATATACCTTTCATTTACATTTGATAAGAAACCAGCCTCAACCAATGTACCTGGAGTCTTAGCATACTTAAGTAAATAGACATGCGAAATGGTTTTAGCGGAACGGTTCGTATTCTCTAAGCTCGTTCGCAGTTCAGCTTGTATAAACTTTGCCGCTCGTTCATTTTCAAGCAAAGAGCGGTGATAAAATGTTTGCGCTCCCTTTGAGCTATTACTAGGCAGAGCATTCAAATGAATACTCACAAAAAAATCCACATCTGGCTTATTAATCATTGCTACACGTTTTTTTAAATCTTCTGCCTTACGCCTACTATACGACTTTATATCTTTATCAGCTAAATCATAGTCTCCTTCTCTCGTTAAAATCACCAAGGCTCCTTGTTCCTGTAAATAGTCTTGCAGCATTTTTGTAATTTCAAGTGTAATGTTTTTTTCTACAATATCTCTCCCACCAACCGCTCCCCCATCCGGTCCACCATGTCCAGCATCAAGTACAATTACCTTTCCTGATAGGGGTAAATTCCAGGCCCGCCACGACTTTGTAATTTGCAATTCCTGTTTTATCAAGAAAAACAATATAACCGCAGCTAGCACTAAAGAGATCATTCGAATTCTCTTCATACCTTTCCTCCTCCAGCTAGTCCCTCTAATTACTTATATGGGACAAGAGGAAAGTTTATGCTTCTCTTAATGCAACTTTAAACGATATCTTCTTTCACCTTTCTCATAGCCTTCTCGCCACCAGGCACTAATAAATCGCTCACAAGATTTATAAAGCAAATTCTTATCTTCTACTTCTTCTCCGCGCATCGTCATATTCGTTAAAAAAAGAAATAACATTTCCGTTAACTGCTGTTCTTCTTCCAAAGATCTATATTTCACATCAAAAAAAGATTCGCCATAGTAACCAAATTTGCTATACCTTGCACCTAGCAAATACGATTCAATTCCTAATTCAATACAATAATCCTCATATTGCCGATGAAGCTCTTGTCTATGAAAAGCATCATGAATATTGGAACGCAATGATTTTAGTGAAAGTTCTCTTAACATCTTACGTTCATACTTTAATTGTTTTTCTTTTTGTCTTTCTTGCAAATCAACAATGACATTCATAGTACTTCTAAACCTCCCTAATTACGTATTAGTCTAAACTTCTACAGAAGAAGCATACGCAAGAAGGTCGCACTAAAATATTCCAAGCATAAAATAGAACAATGAAAGTCATCAAGATAAAATAAAAACCCCAACCAAGTGGTTGGGGTTTGAAGTTCGCAAAAATTAACGTTTTGAGAACTGAGGTGCACGACGTGCGCCTTTAAGACCGTATTTTTTACGTTCTTTCATACGTGCGTCACGAGTTAATAGACCTGCACGTTTTAATGTTAAACGGTATTCTGGATCAGCTTTTAGTAAAGCGCGAGCGATACCGTGACGGATTGCACCAGCTTGACCAGTGTATCCACCACCATTTACGTTTACAAGTACATCGTAGTTACCTAAAGTTTCTGTTGCAACTAAAGGTTGTTTTACTACTTCACGTAATGCAGCAAATGGAATGTAGTTTTCAAAATCACGACCGTTAATGATAACGCGTCCTTCGCCTGGAACTAGGCGTACGCGTGCTACTGAACTCTTACGACGTCCAGTTCCATAGTATTGAACCTGTGCCAAAGTAAGCCCTCCTTTAATTAATTATCCGCGAAGTTCGTAAACTTCTGGTTTTTGTGCTTGATGTGGATGCTCAGCTCCAGCATACACGTTTAATTTCTTAGACATTCGACGTCCTAGGCGTCCTTTTGGAAGCATGCCTTTAATTGCAAGCTCTAACATTTGTACAGGGTAGTTTGTACGCATTTCTAGAGCTGTTCTTTGTTTAAGTCCACCTGGATGTTGAGTGTGACGGTAGTAAATTTTATCGTTTAATTTATTACCTGTTAAGTGAACTTTCTCAGCGTTAATAATAATTACATGATCACCAGTGTCAACGTGTGGTGTAAATGTTGGTTTGTGTTTACCACGTAAAATGGATGCTACTTCACTAGCAAGGCGACCTAAAGTTTGACCTTCAGCGTCAACCACATACCATTTACGCTCAACTTCATTAGCTTTTGCCATAAAAGTTGTACGCATTTGTTTCCCTCCTACTCGATTATCTTTTCATAGAAAAAATCTATTGTTTATCTTAAACACGACTTCCTTCCGGGGCTAATCGTGGTTTTAGAAACAATACCATATGTTATGATATCGTTTTGAGAATCTAATGTCAAGCAAATGTTACACCAGGATTAGTTGTTATAGTTTACCTGCCATAAATAAAGGCCATGCCCTGGTACCATCTTCCCCGCAAAGCGTCGATCTTGCTTAGCTAAAATCTCTGGAATACTATCTGGATCAATCTTTCCTTGCCCTACGCTAAGTAGCGTTCCGACAATGATTCTAACCATATTATATAAAAAACCATTACCAACAAAGCGAAAAACTAATTCATCACCTTGTTCGAATAGATCTATCTCATAAATGGTTCGCACTTTATCTTTTTTATCCGTCTTTGCCGAACAAAATGATGTAAAATCATGCGTCCCTATAAAATAAGGAATCGCTTTTCTTATGAATTGTATATCAATTGGATATGGATACTGATATACATAATTTCTACGGAATACATCCGCCGTTTTAGATAATAATACACGGTAACGATATTCCTTTTTTGCAACACCATAGCGCGCATGGAATTCTTCCGTTTTTTTCTCTACTTGCACGATTACAATATCGTCTGGCAATAATGTATTTAAAGCGTTCCCCCACTGCCATTCTTCAAGAGACAATGGTGTATCAAAATGAATGACTTGTCCTTTCGCATGAACAGTAGAGTCTGTTCTTCCTGACGCCTGTACGCGAACAAGTTCTCCTTTGTGCAATTTTTGCAAAGCTTTTTCGATTTCTTGTTGCACAGTACGATGCTGCGGTTGAATTTGATATCCACAAAAGTTGATCCCATCATATGCAACTGTACACTTTATTCTTTCCATCTTTCTACTCTCCATTATGATCTTACCCATACTAGAATACACGCTAAGCAAAATAAGCTTATTAATGTTACAGTATCACTTGTTTTCCAGCGTAGTTGCCTAAATTTCGTACGTCCCTCACCGCTTTGATACCCACGAGCTTCCATTGCGATAGCTAAATCTTCAGCACGCTTAAAGGCACTAATAAAAAGGGGAACGAGTAAAGAAATAATTGCTTTTAACCTGTCTTTTATCGGACCACCAGCAAAATCAATGCCACGGGATGCTTGTGCTTTCATAATTTTACTTGTCTCATCCATCAATGTTGGAATAAACCGGAGAGAAATAGACATCATTAAAGCAATTTCATGAACAGGAACTTTAAAACGTTTCAACGGCTTTAATAACGTTTCCATGCCATCTGTAATCTCAATGGGTGTAGTCGTTAACGTTAGTAAAGTTGTCATTAAAATAATGACAACAAAGCGTATTGAAATATATATCCCTTGCTCTAAACCTTTTTCATATATCGAAAACCAACCAAGCTGAAGTAGTACATCTCCTTCTTTATTTGTAAAAATATGCAGGAAAAATGTGAAAAGAAAAATCCATAAAATTGGTTTTAAGCCCGAAAGTACATAACGAATCGGCACTTTTGCAAAAAATAAAGCAATGAGTGCATACAAGAATAAAAATCCATATGAAATCGCATTATTTGCTAAAAAGACAACAAATACATATAGAAAAACAATTAATAGCTTCGTACGCGGATCAAGTTGATGAATGAGTGACTTGCCTGGAATATATCTCCCAATGATCAACTGCTGCATGATTCATGACCACCTTTTCGTAATACCTGTACAACTTCATGAGTAAGATCCTCTAAAGATAAGGTAGCCTTTGGAATCGAAATACCAAACTTCTCTTCAATTGCACGTTTATACTTTAAAGACATTGGAAGATCCACACCGATTTGCTCTAATTCATTTGCATGTGAAAATACTTCCTCCGCTCTTCCTTGCAAAAAGACCGTTCCTTTATGCATAACCACGATTTGATCTGCGTATTTTGCAGCATCCTCCATGTTATGAGTAACAAGAATGACTGTCAGTCCCTTCTCTTTATGAAGTGTATAAAACATCTCCATAAGCTCATGCTGCCCTTTCGGATCAAGCCCTGCTGTGGGTTCGTCTAATACAAGTACTTCTGGTTCCATCGCAAGTACACCCGCTATTGCAACGCGTCTCATTTGTCCACCGCTTAATTCAAACGGAGAACGTGCTAATAATTCTGGATCCAGTCCAACAAGTTCGATCGCATATCTTGCCTTTTTCTTTGCTTCTGCCTCCGATACGCCAAAATTTGAAGGACCAAAACAAATATCCTTCTCAACTGTTTCCTCAAATAACTGATGTTCTGGAAACTGAAAGACAACCCCTACTTTTTTTCGTAGCGGCTTGAGTTTTTTAGCTTTTTTTTGAGATGAAATCATATGTTCTCCAATTCGGACTGTACCATGTGTTGGCTGCAACAAGCCATTTAAATGCTGAATCATCGTTGATTTACCGGAACCAGTATGACCGATAATGGCATAGTATCCCCCACTTGGAAATGACACGTCTACATCATAAAGCGCGCGTCTTTCAAAGGGAGTCTTATATTGATAACGATGTTCTACCTTTTGGAATGTAATCTCCAAAGTTCGTTCACCAAACTTTCCATTGTAAGATGCGTGTTTTGCAGTGGAATTTCACTTCTTTTTAATAATTCTGCTATTTTTACCGAAAAAGGTACATCTAAACCAATTTCCTTGAGCATATGAGAGGATTTAAAAATTTGCTGTGGTGTCCCTTCCTCTAATATTTCTCCTTTATTTAAAATAATAATACGATCCGACTGTACAGCTTCCTCTAAATCATGTGTAATAGATAAAACAGTAATTCCTTTTTCATCCACAAGCTGTCTCACAGTCTCAACAACTTCAACGCGTCCTTTTGGATCCAACATCGATGTTGCCTCATCCAATATTAAAACCGATGGCTGAAGGGCTAAAATTCCCGCTATTGCAACACGTTGCTTTTGACCACCAGATAATGAATGCGGCTCCTCATGCAAGAACTCTTCCATTCTAACTAAATGCAATGCTTGTTTCATTCGTTCTACCATCTGTTCTCTAGGCATACCAACATTCTCAAGCCCAAATACAACGTCATCTTGCACTGTTGTACCTACAAATTGATTGTCTGGATTTTGAAAAACCATACCAATTTGCTTTCGAATGTCCCATACTGTTTCCTCAGATAAGATCATTGTACCATTTACTGTAATCGTACCTGATTCCGGTAAAAATAAGCCATTTAGTAGTTTTGCAAGAGTAGATTTTCCTGAACCATTTTGTCCAATGACAGACACCCATTCTCCCTCATTTAGAGAAAAGGATACATCTTTTAACGCATAAGCAGTCGCCCCAGGATATTGAAATGATACATTTTGCACACGAAGTTTCTCTCTTTTCAATATAAGGCACCCTTTCTTTTGCCGAGTTAGCCTCATCTTTATATTTAAAAAAAAAGGGCCACGACCAGTTACTTGAAAAGAACTGTCCTGCCCTTTTAATTATCATTATACTAACTCGATAATTACCATTGGTGCTGCGTCTCCACGACGTGGACCAATTTTTGCAATACGAGTGTATCCGCCTTGACGCTCAGCATAGCGTGGAGCTACATCAGCGAAAAGTTTTTGAAGTGCATCTTGACCAGTCTCAGCGTTAGCAACTTCATTGCGAATGAAAGCTGCTGCTTGACGACGAGCATGAAGATCTCCGCGTTTACCTAAAGTGATCATTTTTTCCACTACAGAACGAAGTTCTTTTGCACGAGTCTCTGTCGTTTGAATGCGCTCATTGATAATTAAATCAGTAGCTAAGTCACGTAACATAGCTTTACGTTGCGCACTTGTACGGCCTAATTTTCTGTATGCCATTCGTAGTTCCCTCCTTTGTTGATGAAATTAAATCCTCAGTCGTCTTTACGTAAACCTAAACCTAATTCTTCAAGTTTATGTTTAACTTCTTCTAAGGATTTACGTCCTAAGTTACGAACTTTCATCATATCTTCTTCTGTTTTATTCGCAAGCTCTTGTACAGTATTAATTCCTGCACGTTTTAAGCAATTATAAGAACGAACAGAAAGATCAAGTTCTTCAATAGTCATTTCAAGAACTTTTTCTTTTTGATCTTCTTCCTTCTCGACCATAATCTCAGCATTTTGTGCTTCATCAGTTAAACCAACAAAAATATTTAAATGCTCAGTTAAGATTTTGGCTCCTAAAGAGATAGCTTCTTTTGGCCCGATGCTTCCATCCGTCCATACATCAAGCGTAAGCTTATCATAATTTGCCACTTGTCCAACACGTGTCTTTTCCACTTGGTAAGTTACACGTGACACTGGAGTATAAATAGAATCAATAGGAATAACTCCTATTGGTTGATCTTCGCTTTTATTTGCATCAGCTGGCGTATACCCACGGCCACGCTTTGCAGTTAAACGCACGCGGAAATGCGCATCCTTTGCTAACGTCGCAATGTATAAATCCGGATTTAAGATTTCAACATCACTATCGTGAGTAATATCAGCAGCTGTGACAATACCTTCGCCCTGTATGTCGATTTCCAACGTCTTCTCTTCTTCAGAGTAGATTTTAAGAGCTAACTTTTTCAAGTTTAAGATGATCGTTGTAACGTCCTCTACTACGCCCTCAACTGTTGAAAATTCGTGTAATACGCCATCGATTTGGATAGCAGTTACAGCGGCACCAGGGAGTGAGGATAAAAGAATACGACGTAAGGAGTTACCCAAAGTAGTACCATACCCACGCTCAAGCGGTTCAATTACGAATTTACCATACTTAGCATCTTCGTTAAGTTCAACCGTTTCGATTTTCGGTTTTTCAATTTCAATCATTAACTAAACCCTCCTTCAAAACGTCGAAACCTCGGTTAAACAAAGGGAAAACCTCTGTTTAACCGAAAGTCCCCCTTAGGCAGTTCCCGATTGTGCACAACAAGCGATGTTTCTGTACGAAATTTCTCGATAAGGCATCATATCCATTATAGACAAAAGGGAAAATTCTATACAGAAAAATTATACACGACGACGTTTTGGTGGACGACATCCATTATGAGGAACTGGAGTAACATCTCTAATTGCTGTTACTTCTAGACCTGCAGCTTGAAGAGCACGAATTGCTGCTTCACGACCAGCACCAGGACCTTTTACAGTAACCTCTAAAGATTTTAAACCATGCTCCATTGCAGCTTTAGCAGCTGTTTCAGCAGCCATTTGTGCAGCGAATGGAGTAGATTTACGAGATCCACGGAAACCAAGTGCACCAGCACTAGACCAAGAAATTGCGTTACCATGAGTATCTGTAAGTGTTACGATTGTGTTATTGAAAGTAGAACGAATATGAGCTACACCAGTCTCAATATTCTTTTTCACACGTTTTTTACGAGTGTTTGTTTTACGTGCCATAGTTAGTTCAACCTCCTTTACTTATTATTTCTTTTTATTTGCTACTGTACGACGTGGACCTTTACGTGTACGAGCATTGTTTTTAGAGTTTTGACCACGAACTGGTAAACCACGACGGTGACGAAGACCACGGTAAGAACCGATCTCCATTAGACGTTTAATGTTAAGAGATACTTCACGACGAAGATCACCTTCAACTTTGATACGATCGATGATATCACGGATACGTCCTAATTCATCTTCCGTTAAGTCGCGAACTCGTGTTTCTTCAGAAACACCAGCTTCAGCAAGAATTTTTTCAGCAGTAGTACGACCAATGCCGAATACGTAAGTTAAAGAAATAACAACGCGTTTGTCACGAGGAATATCTACACCTGCGATACGTGCCATTCCGAATACACCTCCTTCAGATTAACCTTGTTTTTGTTTATGTTTAGGGTTTTCACAAATAACCATTACTTTTCCACGTCTACGAATAACTTTACATTTTTCGCAGATTGGTTTAACTGACGGTCTTACTTTCATGTCTCGAACCTCCTTAAAGATTACGGAGTGCTATATTATTTAAAACGGTACGTAATACGACCACGATTTAAATCGTACGGAGATAATTCTACCGTAACTTTGTCTCCTGGTAAAATACGAATGAAGTTCATACGGATTTTACCAGAAACGTGAGCCAATACGACATGCCCATTCTCTAATTCTACTTTGAACATAGCATTTGGCAACGTTTCAAGAACGGTACCTTCGACTTCAATTACATCATCTTTAGCCATTCAATAGTTCTCCCTTCTTCAAATCAGTAACATTTTACACTGTTCTGAAATCCCGGAGAGCCAGCTACTTATAAAGTGGTAAGGATTTCGTATCCTGCTTCTGTAAGAGCAATCGTGTGCTCAAAATGGGCACACCATTTACCATCTACCGTTACCACTGTCCAGTCATCAGATAGTGTTTTTACATATCGTCTTCCTTGGTTCACCATCGGTTCAATACAGATGACCATTCCCGGCTTTAATCTAGGACCTTGATTTGGTGGACCATAGTGCGGAATTTGCGGATCCTCATGTAAGTCTTGCCCGATTCCGTGACCAACATACTCCCGAACGATCGACAACCCATTATCTTCAACATACGTTTGAATCGCATGTGAGACGTTAGATAATCTTTCGCCTGGTTTTACTTGTTCTAAACCAAGATACAACGATTTTTCTGTGACATCAAGTAGCTTTTGAACAGATTCAGAAATGTTTCCTACTGGATACGTCCATGCAGAATCTCCATGATACCCATTGTATTTCGCACCAATATCGATACTGATGATATCGCCTTCTTGGAGCTTGCGCTTTCCTGGAATCCCATGTACAAGCTCTTCATTTACAGAAGCACATATGCTTCCCGGAAATCCGTTGTATCCTTTAAAAGATGGCGTAGCACCATATTTTCGAATCGTCTTTTCCGCTATTTGATCGAGCTCTTTCGTTGTAATTCCTGGAGCAATATGCTTTTTCAACTCTTGATGAGTTAAAGCAACGACCCTGCCAGCCTCTCGCATGATTTCTATCTCGCGAGGAGTTTTGCAAATGATCATTACGCTAAGCCTCCGATGAGAACATCGATATCAGCAAATACTTTATTGATATCTTGCTCACCATTAATGCTTTGTAAGTAACCCAGCTCCTCGTAGAAATCAAGCAACGGTTTTGTTTGCTTAATATTTACTTCTAAACGATTTGCTACAGTCTCTTCATTGTCATCAGAGCGTTGATATAATTCGCCACCACATTTATCACATACGTCAGCTTTTGCTGGCGGATTGAATTCTAAGTGGTAAGTCGCACCGCACTCTTTACAAATGCGACGGCCTGTAAGACGTTTTAACAGCAATCCTGAATCCACATTAATGTTTAAAACATAGTCGATTTTTTTGCCAAGATCTTTCATAATTTCTTCAAGCGCAGATGCTTGTGCAACTGTTCGTGGGAAACCATCTAGCAAGAAACCTTTCTTGCAGTCTTCTTGACTCAAACGTTCACGAACGATTCCGATTGTAACCTCATCTGGAACAAGCGCACCTTTATCAATAAAAGATTTAGCTTGCAAACCAAGTTCAGTTTCAGCCTTCATAGCTGCACGGAACATATCGCCTGTTGAAATGTGAGGGATGTTATACTTGGCAACAATCTGTTCGGCTTGTGTACCTTTACCAGCACCAGGAAGCCCCATTAGAATTAAGTTCATCTTTGTTCCCCCTCATAATGAGCATGTAGGGAAGACATTCTCTTCCCGTCACTTACTCACTGCTTGATAAACCCTTTGTAATGGCGTTTTACCAGTTGGCTTTCTAGCTGCTTCATTGTTTCTAAAGCAACGCCGACAACGATTAACATACTCGTTCCACCAATCTGTGCAGACGGCGGAAGATTTCCCAGCTTCGTAAAGATAACTGGAAGGATTGCAATCGCTGCTAGGAAAATAGATCCTACAAAGGTCAAACGATACAAGATTTTTGTTAGATATTGTTCTGTATTCTTACCCGGACGAATACCTGGAACATATCCACCTTGCTTGTTTAGGTTCTCTGACATTTGCTCTGGATTAACTTGAACAAATGCATAGAAATATGTGAAAGCTACTATGAGCGCTACATATACGATCATTCCCACAGGGTGAGAATAGTTAAAGTTTGCGATAATCCACTGCGATATATCGTGTTTTGGGAAGAACTGTGCAATAGTTGGAGGTGTAATCAAGAACGAAACAGCAAAAATTACTGGAATAACACCCGCACTATTTACCTTAAGCGGTAAATGTGTGTTTTGTGCTCCAGCATAACCACCATTTCCTCCTGTTACACGCTTCGCATATTGAATTGGGATCTTTCTAACAGCTTGCTGGATGTAAATAACACCCACAACGACCGCTAGCACAGCTAGTAAAATCAATACAACTTTAACGATACTCATGAACAGTTGATCTCCGACATTTTGAAACTGTTGTAAGTAAACTTGCGATAATACATTTGGGATCGCCGCGGCAATACCAGCAAAGATTAAAATGGAAATACCATTCCCTACACCTTTAGCTGTAATCTGTTCACCTAACCACATTAAAAATGCAGTACCAGCAGTCAGTACCGTTGCAATGTATAAATAAGTGCCCCAACCTGGATTCAAAATTAACTGTCCACCTACCATACCGTTAAAACCGATTGACATACCAAACGCCTGAATAAAAGCAAGAACAATTGTAAAATAACGCGTGAATTGTGTTAATTTACGACGACCCATTTCGCCTTGTTTTGACCATTCCGCAAATTTAGGAACAACATCCATCTGCAATAACTGCACGATGATGGATGCTGTGATATACGGCATGATTCCCATCGCAAAGATGGAGAAATTTTTCAAAGCTCCACCGCCAAATGTATTTAGGATTCCTAATGCATTTAACTGATCTTGTGCTTTTAGTACGTCTCCATTTGTAAATGGCACTGGGATAAACGTGCCAATTCTAAAAACGATTAACATCGCTAAAGTGAAAAATATTTTACGTCTTATCTCAGCAACGCGCATAAAGTTGGAGATTGTACGAAACATTAGATCACCTCAACTGTTCCGCCAGCTGCTTCAATTGCTTCTTTAGCACTTGAAGAGAACTTGTGCGCTTTAACAGTTAATTTTTTCTCAACTGCTCCGCTTGCAAGAACTTTAACACCGTCGTTTAATTTACTGATAACGCCAGTTTCCAGTAATAATTCAGGTGTTACTTCTGTACCATCTTCAAAACGATTTAATGCCGCTAAGTTTACGATAGCAAACTCTTTACGGTTAATGTTTGTGAAGCCGCGTTTTGGTAAACGACGGAATAATGGAGTTTGACCACCTTCAAAGCCAAGACGAACACCGCCACCAGAACGAGCGTTTTGTCCCTTATGACCTTTACCAGCAGTTTTACCGTTTCCAGAACCGATACCGCGACCAACACGGTTACGTACTTTACGAGAACCTTCTGCAGGTTTTAATTCATGAAGTTTCATTCCCAGGCACCTCCTTATATTAATGAGTTATCCTTAAGCTTCTTTTACAGTTACAAGGTGAGAAACTTTGTTGATCATACCAAGAATAGCAGGAGTTTCTTCCTTAACTACAGTTGCATTCAACTTTTTAAGACCTAAAGCTTCTACAGTCGCACGTTGATCTTGTGGACGACCAATTACACTACGAGTGAGGGTAATTTCTAACTTTTTCGCCATTTGTTTTCCCTCCTTCTTAACCTAGTAGCTCTTCTACAGATTTACCACGTAATTTTGCTACTTCTTCAGCACGCTTAAGTTCGCTTAATCCGTTCACAGTAGCGCGAATCATGTTAATTGGTGTGTTAGAACCAAGAGATTTAGAAAGAATATCTTGTACACCAGCTAACTCAAGAACCGCACGAACTGGTCCACCAGCGATAACCCCAGTACCTTCAGCAGCAGGTTTTAGGAATACTTCACCAGCACCGAAATGTCCGATGATTTCGTGTGGAATTGATGTACCAACTAAAGGTACTTCGATTAAGTTTTTCTTAGCATCTTCGATAGCTTTGCGAATAGCATCTGGTACCTCTTGAGCTTTACCAGTACCGAATCCAACGTGACCGTTCTTATCACCAACTACAACTAGTGCAGCAAAGCGGAAACGACGACCACCCTTAACAACTTTCGCAACACGGTTTATCGTAACTACACGTTCTTCAAGTTCTAATTTGCTTGGGTCAATGCGACGCATCAATTTTCCCTCCTTTGACCATTAAAATTGTAATCCAGCCTCACGAGCAGCTTCAGCTAGAGCTTTAACACGGCCATGGTATAAATAACCACCGCGATCAAATACTACTTCTTTAACACCCTTCTCTACAGCACGCTTAGCAACTAATTCGCCAACTTTCGTAGCAGCTTCAATGTTGCCTGTACCGTTAAGAGCAAGGTCCTTATCAAGAGTAGATGCACTTACTAACGTTACACCATTTACATCATCAATAACTTGAGCGTAAATGTGTTGGTTTGAACGGAACACGTTTAAACGTGGACGTTCTGCAGTACCAGTAAGTTTAGCACGTACACGTGCATGTCTTTTCTTACGAGTCGCATTTTTATCAGCTTTAGTGATCATTCTTGTCACTCCTTTCTTTCACCTAACGGGCTTACTTAGCAGTTTTACCTTCTTTACGACGAACAACTTCGCCTTCGTAACGAATCCCTTTACCTTTGTAAGGTTCTGGAGCACGTACAGCACGAATGTTTGCAGCTAAAGCACCAACGCGTTCTTTGCTGATACCTTTAACGATAACTTTTGTTGGAGCAGGAACTTCGATTTCGATGCCTGCTTCTGGAGTAATCTCAACTGGATGAGAGTAACCTACGTTCAACACAAGTTTGTTGCCTTGTTTTTGAGCACGGTAACCGACACCGACTAATTCAAGACCGCGCGCGAAACCTGTAGTTACACCTTCAACCATGTTTCCTAATAAAGCACGAGTTGTACCGTGAAGTGCACGGTGTTCCTTCTGTTCAGATGGACGCTCTACTGTTAGGATGTTTTCTTCAATTTTGATAGACATATCAGCGTTGAATTGACGAGTTAATTCACCTTTAGGGCCTTTTACAGTTACAGTATTATCTTCTGCTACAGTAAGAGTAACACCTGCAGGGATTTCAAGAATCTTTTTACCAATACGAGACATGTGGTCACACCTCCGTTCGTTTCAATATTAATTACCAAACGTATGCTACTACTTCTCCACCAGTTTGTAATTGACGAGCATCTTTGTCTGTCATTACTCCCTTAGATGTAGAAACAAGAGCGATACCTAATCCGTTAAGTACACGTGGTACTTCGTCAGCTTTAGCGTAAACGCGTAAGCCAGGTTTACTGATACGTTTTAATCCAGTGATTACACGTTCGTTGTTTGCACCATATTTCAGGAAAATACGAAGGATACCTTGTTTGTTATCCTCGATATATTCTACATCACGAATGAAACCTTCACGTTTTAAAAGTTCAGCAATTTCTTTTTTGATTTTAGAAGCAGGAACCTCTAATTTCTCATGACGTACCATGTTCGCATTACGGATGCGAGTAAGCATATCTGCAATTGGATCTGTCATCACCATGTGTTTTACCTCCTTCCCATTTGTGGGTTTTACCAACTAGCTTTTTTAACACCAGGAATTTGACCTTTATATGCAAGTTCACGGAAACAAATACGGCAAAGTTTAAATTTGCGGTATACAGAATGCGGACGACCGCAGCGCTCGCAACGTGTATACTCTTGTACTTTAAACTTAGGAGTACGCTTTTGTTTCGCAATCATAGATTTTTTAGCCACGTTTTCGCCTCCTCTACTTAGCGTTGGCTTCCATTATTTTTGGAATGGCATACCGAATTGTGTTAAAAGTTCACGAGCTTCTTCATCAGTATTCGCTGTAGTAACGATTACGATGTCCATACCGCGGACTTTGCTTACTTTATCATAATCGATCTCAGGGAAGATAAGTTGCTCTTTAACACCTAATGTATAGTTACCACGACCATCGAAAGATTTCTTAGATACACCACGGAAATCGCGTACGCGTGGTAAAGAAACTGTTACTAATTTGTCGAAGAACTCATACATTTGCTCACCGCGTAAAGTAACTTTCGCACCAATTGGCATTCCCTCACGAAGACGGAAACCTGCGATAGATTTTTTAGCACGAGTGATTACAGGTTTTTGACCTGCGATTTGAGTTAATTCTTCTACAGCATTGTCTAATGCTTTAGAGTTTGCTACCGCATCACCAACACCAGTGTTGATAACGATCTTTTCGATTTTCGGTACTTGCATTACAGATTTATAGTTAAACTTGCTCATAAGAGCAGGAGTAATTTCCTTTTGGAACTTCTCTTTAAGGCGATTCAATGAAGTGACCTCCTTTCATAAGAAAATTATTTATCTAATAATTCACCAGATTTTTTTGCAATACGAACTTTTTTACCATCTTCCACTTTGTAGCCTACACGAGTAGGTTCACCTGTTTTTGGATCTAATGGCATAACATTAGATACGTGGATAGGTGCTTCTTTCGTGATAATTCCACCTTGTGGATTTAATTGAGATGGCTTAGAGTGCTTCTTAACGATGTTAACACCCTCAACGATAACACGGTTTTCCTTTGGGAAAGCTACAAGGATAACGCCTTGTTTTCCTTTGTCTTTACCAGTGATTACCTGTACTTTATCACCTTTTTTTACATGCATCTTAATTCTGCACCTCCTTAGCAAGGCAATACCTTAAATTATAGAACTTCTGGAGCTAAAGAAACGATCTTCATGAAGTTGCTATCGCGTAGTTCACGAGCTACTGGTCCGAAGATACGAGTACCGCGTGGGCTCTTATCGTCTTTAATGATAACAGCTGCGTTTTCATCAAAACGAATGTAAGAACCATCCGGACGACGAGCGCCGCTCTTCGTACGTACTACTACTGCTTTAACAACGTCACCTTTTTTAACAACGCCACCTGGTGTTGCTTGTTTTACCGTAGCAACGATAATATCACCGATGTTAGCATATTTACGACCAGAGCCGCCTAATACTTTAATTGTTAAAAGTTCACGTGCACCAGAGTTGTCAGCAACTTTTAAACGAGATTCTTGTTGGATCATGTTATGAAACCTCCCTTCGGACTTTTAATTCCGATTCGTCTATTTAGATAATAACCGCTTCTTCAACGATTTCAACTAAACGGAAACGCTTAGTAGCAGAAAGCGGGCGAGTTTCCATGATTTTAACGATATCGCCAACTTTTGCTTGGTTTTGCTCATCATGCGCTTTGTATTTTTTAGAATACTTAACGCGTTTTCCGTACAAGGAATGAGTTTTGTAAGTTTCAACTAAAACTGTAATCGTTTTGTCCATTTTGTCAGATACAACACGACCAGTATAAACTTTGCGTTGGTTACGTTCGCTCACTTTGCAAACCTCCCCTCAATTTATCGATTAATTCCGATCTCTCTTTCACGAACTACAGTTTTCATACGAGCGATCGCTTTACGCACTTCACGGATGCGTGTTGGATTCTCTAATTGTCCTGTAGCAAGTTGGAAGCGAAGGTTGAACAACTCTTCCTTTAACGCTTTAACTTTTGTTTCGATTTCGGCAGTGGTTAATTCACGAATATCATTAGTTTTCATTAGATTCACCACCATTTTCTTCACGTTTTACGAATTTACATTTCACTGGTAATTTGTGAGCTGCAAGACGTAATGCTTCGCGTGCTACCTCTTCAGATACACCCGCGATTTCAAACATAATTTTCCCAGGTTTCACTACTGCTACCCAGCCTTCTGGTGCCCCTTTACCGGAACCCATACGTACTTCTAGAGGTTTTGCAGTGTACGGTTTAGAAGGGAAAATTTTAATCCAAACTTTACCGCCACGTTTCATGTAACGAGTCATTGCACGACGAGCTGCTTCGATTTGGCGGTTCGTGATCCATGAAGCGTTTTGAGCTTGAAGACCAAATTCACCAAATGCGATTTCAGTACCACCTTTTGCACGACCACGCATTTTACCACGATGCTCTCTACGATATTTTACGCGTTTTGGCATTAACATATTATTTTCCTCCTTCCTCAGAAGCTTTCTTTTTTGTAGGAAGGACTTCTCCACGGTAGATCCATACTTTTACGCCTAATTTACCGTATGTTGTATCAGCTTCAGCTGTTGCATAGTCAATATCAGCGCGAAGTGTATGAAGTGGAACAGTTCCTTCACTGTAAGATTCTGCACGAGCGATATCTGCTCCGCCAAGACGACCAGAAACTTGTGTTTTAATACCTTTAGCGCCAGCACGCATTGCACGTTGGATAACTTGCTTTTGTGCACGACGGAAAGATACACGATTTTCTAATTGACGAGCGATATTTTCCGCTACTAATTTAGCATTAAGATCTGCTTTCTTAACTTCTAAGATGTTGATGTGTACACGCTTGCCTGTTAATTGGTTAAGAGCTTTACGAAGCGCTTCAACTTCAGTACCACCTTTACCAATTACCATACCAGGTTTTGCAGTGTGAATTGTAACATTTACACGATTTGCTGCACGCTCGATTTCTACTTTAGATACAGAAGAATCTTTTAAGCGAGCTGTGATGTATTCACGAATTTTGATGTCTTCATGAAGAAGTGTTGCGTAATCTTTTTCTGCGAACCAACGAGATTCCCAATCACGAATAACACCGACACGAAGACCGACTGGATTAACCTTTTGACCCATCGATTATCCCTCCTTCTTTTCTGATACCACAACTGTAATGTGGCTTGTGCGCTTGTTAATTTGGCTTGCACGGCCCATTGCGCGTGGACGGAAACGTTTTAACGTTGGACCTTCGTCAACGAAAACTTTCTCAACAACTAAGTTGTTTACATCCATTTCGTAGTTATGCTCTGCGTTTGCGATTGCAGATTTTAAAACTTTCTCTACAACTGGAGAAGCAGTTTTTGGTGTGTGGTTAAGGATAGCAATCGCTTCACCAACTTGCTTACCTCGGATTAAGTCTACTACTAAACGAACTTTACGAGGAGCAATACGAACTGTTCTCGCTACTGCTTTAGCTTGCATTGAAGTGCCTCCTCTCATTATCTTCTAGTTTTCTTATCGTCAGCATCATGACCTTTATACGTACGAGTTGGTGCGAATTCACCTAACTTGTGGCCAACCATGTCCTCAGTGATGTATACAGGTACGTGTTTGCGACCGTCATATACAGCGATTGTGTGACCGATGAACTGAGGGAAGATCGTTGAACGACGAGACCAAGTTTTAACAACTTGCTTTTGCTCAGTTTCATTTAGCTTTGCAATTTTACTCATTAAATGATCATCGACAAATGGTCCTTTTTTTAAGCTACGAGCCATTTTGGTGCCTCCCTTCGTGATTGCCGTACGGTTCCAGAAATGAACCGTACTACAACCCCATTATTTTTTACGACGACGAACGATGAATTTATCAGACGCTTTATTTTTCTTACGAGTCTTGAATCCAAGAGTTGGTTTACCCCATGGAGACATTGGAGACTTACGTCCGATTGGCGCGCGACCTTCACCACCACCGTGTGGGTGATCAACTGGGTTCATTACAGAACCACGAACAGTTGGGCGCTTACCTAACCAGCGAGAGCGACCTGCTTTACCAATTTTGATAAGTTCGTGTGATTCGTTACCTACTTGACCTACAGTTGCACGACAAGCAGCTAACACTAAGCGTACTTCGCCAGAAGTTAAACGTACAAGTACGTATTTACCTTCTTTACCAAGTACTTGTGCAGATGTACCAGCAGAACGAACTAATTGTCCACCACGGCCTGGTTTAAGCTCGATGTTATGAACAACAGTACCTACTGGAATGTTGATTAATGGTAATGCGTTACCGATTTTAATGTCAGCGTCAGCGCCAGACATAATTTCCATACCTACTTCTAAGTTTTTAGGAGCAAGGATGTAACGTTTTTCACCGTCAACGTAGTTAATTAATGCGATATTCGCAGAGCGGTTTGGATCGTATTCGATCGTAGCAACGCGTCCTGGAATTCCATCTTTGTTACGTTTGAAGTCGATGATACGGTATTGACGCTTATGTCCGCCACCTTGGTGACGTACAGTGATTTTACCTTGGTTATTACGACCAGCCTTTTTATTTAAAGGCGCAAGTAAAGATTTTTCCGGTCTATCAGTCGTGATTTCAGCGAAATCATTAGTTGTCATGTTACGACGACCGTTAGTAGTTGGATTATACTTTTTAATTGCCATCTCAATTTCCCTCCTTCTTTAGTAAGAATTAAACGCCTTGGAAGATTTCGATTTCTTTGCTGTCAGCAGTTAGCTTAACGATTGCTTTACGACGACGGTTAGTAAAACCAGCGTGACGACCAACGCGTTTTGCTTTCGGCTTGTAGTTCATGATGTTTACTTTTTCTACTTTAACACCAAAGATCGCTTCTACAGCATCTTTAACTTCTGTTTTATTAGATTTAACGTCCACATCGAACGTGTATTTTTTTTCAGCCATCATTTCCATAGAACGTTCAGTGATAACTGGGCGCTTAATGATATCACGAGGATCTCTCATTATGCAAGCACCTCCTCTACTTTTTCCACTGCCGCTTTTGTCATGATTAGCTTATCATGATGAAGCACGTCTAAAACGTTTACGCCATCAGCAGTGATTACTGTTACTCCAGGAATATTGCGAGCAGATAACTCAACTGCTTCGTTTACGTCAGCAGTTACGATAAGAGCTTTCTTCTCAACAGCTAATCCTTTAAGTACTGCTACCATGTCTTTTGTTTTTGGTGCATTTAATACTAAGTCTTCAAGAACTACGATGTTGTTCTCTACTACTTTAGTAGCTAATGCAGATTTAATAGCTAAGCGACGAACTTTCTTAGGAAGTTTGTAAGCATAGCTTCTTGGTGTAGGTCCGAATACCGTACCACCACCACGCCATTGAGGTGAGCGGATAGAACCTTGACGAGCACGTCCAGTCCCTTTTTGACGCCATGGTTTGCGACCACCACCGCTTACTTCAGAGCGATTTTTTACTTTATGTGTACCTTGACGTAAAGATGCACGTTGCATCATTACAGCTTCGAAAAGTACAGCTTTATTTGGTTCGATACCGAAAATAGCTTCAGCTAATTCGATTTCACCAACCTGAGAACCAGTTTGGTTATATACAGTAACTTTTGGCATTGGAATTCCTCCTTCCTATAGTGAATTATTTGCTAGCCTTCACAGCGCCTTGAACAACTACAAGAGATTTCTTAGCACCTGGAACGTTACCTTTTACTAGTAATAAGTTGCGTTCTACGTCAACTTGAACGATTTCTAAGTTTTGAACCGTAACTTGGTCTCCACCCATACGTCCAGCAAGTTTTTTGCCTTTGAATACGCGGTTCGGAGCAACTGGGCCCATTGAACCAGGACGACGATGGTAACGAGAACCGTGAGACATAGGTCCGCGAGATTGTCCGTGGCGTTTAATAGCACCTTGGAAACCTTTACCTTTAGAAATACCTGTTACGTCTACAGTTTCACCTGCAGCGAAAACTTCTACTTTTACCTCTTGACCAACCTCTAATCCGTCCACGTCTGCATCGCGGATTTCGCGAATGAAGCGCTTAGGAGCAGTAGATGCTTTAGCAACGTGACCTTGTTCAGGTTTGTTAGCTAATTTTTCACGCTTATCGTCGAATCCTAACTGAATTGCGTTGTAGCCATCAGTTTCAGTTGTTTTCTTTTGAAGAACAACGTTTGGAGTCGCTTCGATTACTGTTACAGGAATTAGCTCGCCGTTTTCAGCAAATACTTGAGTCATACCGATCTTTTTTCCTAAGATTCCTTTGGTCATGAGTTACACCTCCTACATGTTTAAATTATATAAATTATAGTTTGATTTCGATATCTACACCAGATGGTAAGTCTAAACGCATTAATGAGTCTACTGTTTGTGGAGTAGGGCTCACGATGTCGATTAGACGTTTGTGCGTGCGCATTTCGAATTGCTCACGAGAATCTTTGTACTTATGAACAGCACGAAGAATTGTGTAAACAGTTTTTTCAGTTGGTAATGGGATCGGACCAGAAACTGTTGCCCCAGAACGTTTAGCTGTTTCTACAATTTTCTCAGCAGACTGATCAAGAATACGGTGATCGTAAGCTTTTAAACGGATACGAATTTTTTCTTTTGCCATTATTTTCCCTCCTTCGTTCGCCTATTTCTAAAATAGACCTTCTCCATGGAAATTTCCTCACACCTTGCCATGGCAAAGCGGCCGGGTGTGTCAGCAACCTTCCACTTCATCGCAGTCAAAGACCAACATTGTCTATTATACAATGTTATTCGTCTAGATGCAAGCATCTTTTTGTTTGCATCTGCTTTTCTCTACTTTTGCTATTATACATGGCACTTCAAAGAATTTCAAGTTTTCATCTGTTGTAATTGTTTTTACAGTTTCTGGATTATTTATTTTTACAACTTATATAATATAGAAGAAACTCGTCAAAAATTTTAAAAACACTCTTTCTTCTATTATTATAATAAAAAACAAAAAACCCAAGGGGGAATCCCCTTGGGTTTCGTATATCAGTTGAGATTACTCAACGATAGTTGCAACTACACCAGCACCTACAGTACGTCCGCCTTCACGGATAGAGAACTTAGTTCCCTCTTCTACTGCTACAGGAGCGATAAGTTCAACAGTCATTTCGATGTTGTCGCCAGGCATTACCATTTCAGTACCTTCTGGTAATTGGATGATACCAGTTACGTCAGTTGTACGGAAATAGAATTGTGGACGGTAGTTAGCGAAGAATGGAGTGTGACGTCCACCTTCTTCTTTAGATAAAACGTAAACTTCAGCTTTGAATTTAGCGTGAGCTTTTACAGAGCCTGGTTTAGCAAGAACTTGTCCACGTTGGATGTCTTCACGAGCAACCCCACGAAGTAGAGCACCGATGTTGTCTCCAGCTTCAGCTTGGTCAAGAAGCTTACGGAACATTTCTACACCTGTTACAGTTGTAGAACCGTTTTCTTCAGCAAGACCGATGATTTCTACTACGTCACCAACTTTAACTACACCGCGCTCTACGCGACCAGTAGCAACTGTACCACGACCTGTGATAGAGAATACGTCCTCTACAGGCATTAAGAATGGTTTGTCAGTTTCACGTTCTGGAGTTGGGATGTAAGAATCAACTTCAGCCATTAATTCGATGATTTTAGCTTCCCACTCAGCATCTCCTTCAAGAGCTTTAAGAGCAGAACCTTTAACTACAGGAATGTCATCGCCTGGGAATTCGTATTCAGATAATAGATCACGAACTTCCATTTCTACTAATTCTAATAATTCTTCGTCGTCTACCATGTCGCATTTGTTTAAGAATACAACGATGTAAGGTACACCTACTTGACGAGAAAGAAGGATGTGCTCACGAGTTTGTGGCATTGGACCATCAGCAGCAGATACTACTAAGATACCGCCGTCCATTTGAGCAGCACCAGTGATCATGTTTTTAACATAGTCAGCGTGGCCTGGGCAGTCAACGTGTGCATAGTGACGAGTTTCAGTTTCGTACTCAACGTGTGCAGTTGAGATTGTGATACCACGTTCTCTTTCTTCTGGAGCAGCGTCGATTTGATCGTATCCGCGTGCTTCAGCACCACCAGCTTTTGCAAGAACTGTAGTGATTGCAGCAGTTAATGTAGTTTTACCATGGTCAACGTGGCCAATTGTACCAATGTTAACATGGGGTTTAGAACGTTCGAATTTTTCTTTAGCCATTCTAAATTCCTCCTTGAATTGTATAGGTTATTTTATATTTAGACTAGAAAGCAAGAATTAAGCCTTGCTTTCTAAGCTTACATAAGTAGTTATACTTGAACAACTGATAAAAATCAATTATTCACCTTTATTTTTTTTGATAATTTCTTCTGAAATAGACTTTGGTACTTCTTCATAATGGTCAAATACCATAGAGAATGTTCCGCGTCCTTGCGTGTTAGAACGTAATGACGTTGCATAACCGAACATTTCAGAAAGTGGAACCATAGCGCGAACAACTTGTGCGTTACCGCGAGCTTCCATACCTTCTACACGTCCACGACGAGATGTTACGTCACCCATAATGTCACCCATGTACTCTTCAGGAATTACAACTTCAACTTTCATCATTGGCTCAAGAATTACTGGGTTACATTTAGAAACCGCAGCTTTAAGCGCCATAGATGCAGCGATTTTGAACGCCATCTCAGAGGAGTCAACATCATGGTAAGATCCGTCAACTAATGCAGCTTTAATGTCTACTACTGGGTATCCAGCAAGTACACCATTTTGAAGTGCATCTTCAAGACCTGCGCCTACAGCTGGGATGTATTCACGTGGAACAACACCACCGACGATCTTGTTTTCGAATTCGAATCCTTTACCTTCTTCATTAGGTTCGAACTCAATCCAAACGTGACCGTATTGTCCACGACCACCAGATTGACGTGCGAACTTACCTTCAACTTTCGCAGCAGAGCGGAAAGTTTCACGGTATGCTACCTGAGGAGCACCAACATTTGCTTCAACTTTGAATTCACGACGCATACGGTCAACGATGATATCAAGGTGAAGTTCACCCATACCAGCGATGATTGTTTGCCCAGTTTCTTGGTCAGTGTGAGCACGGAATGTTGGATCTTCTTCAGAAAGCTTAGCTAATGCTGTACCCATTTTATCTTGGTCAGCTTTAGATTTAGGTTCGATAGCTACAGAGATAACTGGCTCTGGGAATTCCATAGACTCAAGGATAACAAGATCCTTCTCATCACAAAGAGTATCACCAGTAGTAGTATCTTTTAAACCTACAGCAGCAGCGATATCACCAGCGTAAACTGTTGAAATCTCTTCACGGCTGTTTGCGTGCATTTGCAGGATACGTCCTACACGCTCACGCTTACCTTTAGTTGAGTTTTTCACGTAAGATCCAGAGTTTAACACACCAGAGTACACACGGAAGAACGTTAATTTACCAACATAAGGGTCAGTCATAATTTTGAATGCTAGAGCTGAGAATGGCTCTTCATCGCTAGAATGACGTTCTACTTCTTCATCTGTATCCGGAACGATACCTTTAATAGCAGGTACATCTAATGGAGATGGTAAGTAGTCAATAACTGCGTCTAGCAGAATTTGAACACCTTTGTTTTTGAATGCAGAACCACAGATTACTGGGAAGAATTCTACAGAAGTTGTAGCCTTACGGATACCAGCTTTAAGCTCTTCTACAGTGATTTCTTCACCTTCTAGGTACTTCATCATCATTTCTTCATCAAGCTCAGCTACCGCTTCAATAAGTTTTCCACGGTATTCTTCTGCTTGCTCTTTATACTCTTCAGGAATTTCGATACGTTGAATATCTGTTCCTAAATCGTTACCGTACATGTAAGCACACTCTTCAACAAGGTCAATGATACCATTGAACTCATCTTCAGCACCGATTGGTAACTGAATTGGATGTGCGTTTGCTTGTAAACGATCATGGATTGTACCTACAGAGTATAAGAAATCTGCACCGATTTTATCCATTTTGTTAACGAATACGATACGAGGTACGCCGTAAGTAGTAGCCTGACGCCAAACAGTTTCTGTTTGTGGTTCTACACCAGATTGTGCATCAAGTACTGCTACTGCGCCATCAAGTACGCGTAGAGAACGTTCTACTTCTACTGTGAAGTCTACGTGTCCTGGAGTGTCAATGATGTTTACACGATGACCTTTCCATTGTGCTGTAGTTGCAGCAGAAGTAATAGTGATACCACGCTCTTGCTCTTGCTCCATCCAGTCCATCTGAGATGCACCTTCGTGAGTTTCACCGATTTTATGAATACGGCCTGTATAGTACAGGATACGCTCAGTTGCTGTTGTTTTACCAGCATCGATGTGAGCCATGATACCAATATTACGAGTGTTTTCTAAAGAGAACTCTCTTGTCATTTGGTGTCTTGCTCCTTCCATATATGGATTGGATTTTTTTTATTTTAAGTAGCAAAAAAGCCACTTTATTTTGTTACATATGTCAGTATGTCCAGTACCCTCATTATGTAAAACGAGCGCTATTGAAAGGGAGAGGTATTCTCCCCTCCACACTTCCATAAGCGACAAATAAAGCGGTTTATGCTTACATTTATTTTACGTTGAATCCTACCAACGGTAATGAGCAAATGCTTTGTTAGCTTCTGCCATTTTGTGAGTGTCTTCGCGTTTCTTAACAGATGCACCAGCGTTGTTAGCTGCATCTAAGATTTCGTTAGCAAGACGCTCTTCCATAGTTTTTTCACCACGAAGACGAGCGTAGTTTACTAACCAACGAAGACCTAAAGTTGTACGGCGTTCTGGACGAACCTCAACTGGAACTTGGTAGTTAGCACCACCAACACGACGAGCGCGTACTTCAAGAACAGGCATAATGTTCTTAAGAGCTTGCTCGAATACTTCCATTGGTTCTTTACCAGTACGTTCGCGAACGATATCGAACGCATTATAAAGAATTGTTTGAGATTTACCTTTTTTACCGTCAACCATCATTTTGTTGATTAGGCGTGTTACAAGTTTAGAATTGTACATTGGATCTGGTAACACGTCACGTTTCGCAACAGGTCCTTTACGAGGCATATTGAGTTCCTCCTTTCAGTTCAGTTTTATTATTTCTTAGCTGCTTTTGGTTTTTTAGTACCGTATTTAGAACGGCCTTGCATACGCTTGTCAACACCAGCTGTATCAAGCGCACCACGAACGATGTGGTAACGTACCCCTGGTAAGTCTTTTACACGACCACCGCGAATTAATACTACGCTGTGTTCTTGTAAGTTATGACCGATACCTGGGATGTATGCAGTTACCTCAATACCATTTGTTAAACGTACACGAGCATATTTACGTAAAGCTGAGTTTGGTTTCTTTGGAGTCATTGTACCAACACGAGTACATACACCACGTTTTTGAGGTGCAGAGATATCAGTTGATTTTTTCTTTAAAGAGTTGAAACCTTTGTTTAACGCAGGTGATTTAGATTTCCATACTTTATCAGTACGACCTTTTCTCACTAATTGGTTAATAGTAGGCATTAAATTATCCTCCCTTCGCATGTTTGTATGACCACATATCCAGGTGGTTCATTATTAGTTGAAAACAAAGTTTTTGCGAGTGGGAGCAAATGCCCCCTCTCACAAAAACAGTTTTAACTTATTATTCCTATTGCTGAAGCTCCCACTTGAATCCCTGAAACTCTTCCGAGTTCGCGAATGGATTCAACTTTTGTTACGGGTATGTTATGTTGCAATGCAGCTTGAGTGATAACATGGGTTAACCGCATGTCAGCATCTTCTGCAATGACAACCTCTTTAACTATACCATTTTTGATTGCTTTCAATGTTCGTTTATGACCAACGATAACATTTTCCGCATTTGATACTTTTTGATAAGACATATACATATCCTCCAAAGCATCGTTCAGGAGCAACCTTGCTTATATTAACATTTTGACTCATACAATGTCAACTAGGATTATCCGTTTTTATACAAAATTCATACCGGAAAATTTTACTGTTCTACGTAAATTTCATCGTTTTCTACATTCATATCATCTTGCGCTGTTTTTACAAGATCTACTTTGCGATAACGATTCATACCTGTTCCAGCTGGAACAAGCTTACCGATAATAACGTTCTCTTTTAATCCTAGAAGCTCATCGCGTTTGCCTTTAATTGCGGCATCTGTTAGAACACGAGTTGTTTCTTGGAACGAAGCTGCAGATAAGAATGAATCTGTTTCAAGTGAAGCTTTCGTAATACCAAGAAGAACCGGTCTAGCTGTTGCTGGTTGTTTACCTTCTAGTAATACTTTTGCGTTTGCATCAGTAAATTGGTGGATATCTAGCAACGTTCCTGGTAATACATCCGTTTCACCCGCATCGATTACACGAACTTTACGAAGCATTTGACGAACCATTACCTCTACGTGTTTATCGCCAATTTCTACCCCTTGCATACGGTATACTTTTTGAACTTCACGTAGTAAGTATTCTTGAACTGCTGTAATGTCCGTTACTTTTAGTAATTCTTTCGGATCAATAGAACCTTCTGTCAACTCTTGTCCGTGACTAATCTCTTGGCCTGGAGTTACTTTCAGACGAGCGCCATAAGGAATTGCATATGTGCGAGTTTCTACTGCACCTTGTACGACTACCTCTTGACGATCTTTCACATCGTTGATTGTTACAACAACACCGTCGATTTCACTAATAACCGCTTGACCTTTCGGATTACGAGCTTCGAAGATCTCTTGGATACGAGGTAAACCTTGTGTGATATCGTCTCCGGCAACCCCACCTGTATGGAACGTACGCATCGTTAACTGTGTACCTGGCTCACCGATAGATTGAGCTGCGATAATACCTACCGCTTCCCCTACTTCTACGTCTGTACCAGTAGCTAAGTTACGGCCGTAACATTTCTTACATACACCGTGGCGAGTATTACATGTAAATGCTGAACGGATGTGTACTGTTTCCACACCTGCATTTTCAATAACGTGAGCGATATCTTCAGTGATTAATTCATTTTCACGAATTAATACTTCACCTGTTTCAGGATGTTTTACAGTTTTTCTTGCAAAACGTCCTACAAGACGATCGTATAATGACTCAATAACTTCATTACCCTCTTTAATCGCACCGATTAATAGACCACGATCTGTTCCACAATCGTCTTCACGAACGATAACATCTTGTGCAACGTCTACAAGACGACGTGTTAAGTAACCAGAATCGGCAGTCTTAAGCGCTGTATCGGCAAGACCTTTACGCGCACCGTGTGTAGAGATGAAGTACTCAAGTACTGTTAAACCTTCACGGAAACTTGATTTGATTGGAAGCTCAATGATACGACCAGATGGGTTAGCCATCAGACCACGCATACCAGCAAGCTGAGTGAAGTTCGATGCGTTACCACGGGCACCAGAGTCACTCATCATGAAGATTGGGTTGCGCTTATCTAAGGATTTCATCAGTTTTCCTTGGATAACATCTTTCGCATTACTCCAAATAGAGATAACGCGATCGTAACGTTCTTCTTCTGTAATCAAACCGCGACGGAATTGTTTAATTACTTTATCTACTTTTGCTTGCGCTTCATGAAGAATTTCATCTTTCTCACCTAATACAAGGATATCTGCTACCCCAACTGTAATACCAGCTTTTGTAGAGTATTTAAATCCTAAGTCTTTCATACGGTCAAGCATACGAGATGTTTCTGTAATTTTGAAACGTTTAAATACTTCCGCAATGATATTACCAAGGATTTTCTTGTTAAATGGTGCCACTTCTTCACGGCTAGCAATAACTTCTTTTATGTTCGCACCTTTATCAACGAAATATTGCGCCGGTGTTTCTTTTTCAAGATTTGATTTTGTTGGTTCATTAATATAAGGGAACGACTTCGGTAAGATTTCGTTAAATATTAATTTACCAACAGTTGTTAATAGAAGCTTACCTTTTTGTTCTTCTGTAAATGTCTCGTTGTTGTTCACTGAACTTGCAGGAACAGCAATACGAGTATGAAGATGAACATACCCATTTTGGTATGCAAGCAATGCTTCACTTGTATCTTTGAACACCATACCTTCACCAATTGCACCTGCGCGCTCAAGTGTTAAGTAGTAGTTACCTAATACCATATCCTGAGATGGCGTAACAACTGGTTTTCCGTCTTTCGGGTTCAAGATGTTTTGTGCAGCTAACATAAGAAGACGAGCTTCTGCTTGTGCTTCTGATGATAGCGGAACGTGAACCGCCATTTGGTCACCATCAAAGTCCGCATTGTATGCTGTACATACAAGTGGATGAAGACGAATTGCGCGTCCTTCTACTAGTGTAGGTTCGAACGCTTGAATACCAAGACGGTGAAGCGTTGGGGCACGGTTTAGAAGTACTGGGTGTTCTTTAATAACTGACTCTAAAACATCCCAAACTTCAGGTTGTACGCGCTCAATTTTACGTTTTGCACTCTTAATGTTATGTGCTAATCCTTTTTCCACTAATTCTTTCATTACGAAAGGTTTGAATAGTTCTAGCGCCATTTCTTTTGGTAATCCACATTGATACATTTTTAAGTTCGGTCCTACAACGATAACAGAACGACCAGAGTAGTCAACACGTTTACCAAGTAAGTTTTGACGGAAACGTCCTTGTTTACCTTTCAGCATGTGAGATAGTGATTTTAACGGACGGTTACCCGGTCCAGTAACTGGACGGCCACGACGACCGTTATCGATTAATGCATCTACAGCTTCTTGTAACATACGTTTTTCGTTTTGAACGATAATGCTTGGTGCACCTAGGTCCAATAAACGTTTTAAACGATTGTTACGGTTAATAACACGACGATATAAATCGTTTAAGTCAGAAGTTGCAAAACGTCCACCATCTAACTGTACCATTGGGCGTAATTCTGGCGGAATAACCGGAAGAACATCTAAGATCATCCAAGATGGTTCATTTCCAGAGTTACGGAATGATTCTAATACTTCTAGACGTTTAATAGCACGAGTACGACGTTGTCCTTGTGCTGTTTTTAATTCTTCTTTTAAGAAGTCTACTTCTTTATCTAAATCGATATCTTGTAGTAACTTCTTAATCGCTTCTGCACCCATAGCAGCTTGGAATGTGTTTCCATATCGATCGCGATATGCACGGTATTCTTTTTCAGAAAGCAATTGCTTCTTATCAAGTGGTGTATCTCCACTTTCTGTTACAACGTAAGAAGCGAAATAAATTACTTCTTCAAGCGCGCGAGGGGACATGTCTAAGACAAGTCCCATGCGGCTCGGGATACCTTTGAAATACCAAATATGAGATACAGGAGCAGCTAATTCGATATGACCCATACGTTCACGACGAACTTTCGCACGCGTTACTTCAACGCCACATCGATCACAAACTACACCTTTATAACGTACGCGTTTATATTTTCCACAATGACATTCCCAGTCCTTTTGTGGCCCGAAAATACGCTCACAGAACAAGCCATCTTTTTCAGGTTTTAACGTACGATAGTTAATTGTTTCAGGTTTCTTAACTTCACCGTATGACCAAGAACGAATCTTGTCAGGCGAAGCAAGTCCAATCTTCATATATTCAAAGTTATTTACATCTATCAAGGGGCCTACCTCCCTTTTAGTCTACAGGTTATCCCAATTATTCCTTAGTTGTCTCAACTTCGATATTTAATTTATCTGCGGATTGATGATCATCATCATCTTCTGTATCACGCATTTCAATTTCTGTATCGTCGCTAGACATCATTTTAACGTCCATACCTAAACTTTGCAGTTCTTTAATCAATACTTTGAATGATTCTGGAACGCCTGGTTCTGGAACATTTTCACCTTTAACAATCGCTTCGTATGTCTTAACGCGGCCGACAACATCATCAGACTTCACTGTTAAGATTTCTTGAAGAGTATAAGCAGCACCGTAAGCTTCAAGTGCCCAAACCTCCATCTCACCGAAACGTTGTCCACCGAACTGCGCTTTACCTCCAAGAGGCTGTTGCGTTACAAGTGAGTATGGTCCAGTAGAACGAGCGTGAAGTTTATCGTCAACCATGTGTGCAAGTTTAATCATGTACATGACACCAACAGATACACGGTTATCGAATGGCTCACCAGTACGTCCATCATACAGGATTGTCTTCGCATCATTCGCCATACCAGCTTCTTCAATTGTACCCCATACATCTTCCTCACGAGCACCATCGAATACTGGTGTTGCAACATGAATACCTAGATATCTTGCTGCCATACCAAGGTGAAGCTCTAACACCTGACCGATATTCATACGAGATGGTACCCCTAATGGGTTAAGCATGATATCGATTGGTGTACCGTCTGGTAAGAATGGCATATCTTCTTCTGGTAAAATACGGGAGATAACCCCTTTGTTACCGTGACGACCGGCCATTTTGTCACCTTCAGAAATTTTACGTTTTTGAACGATATATACACGAACCAATTGGTTTACACCTGGTGGTAATTCGTCACCGTCTTCACGGTTAAACACTTTCACATCCAGGATAATACCGCCACCACCGTGTGGTACACGTAGTGATGTATCACGTACTTCACGCGCTTTCTCACCGAAGATTGCGTGTAATAAACGTTCTTCTGCTGTTAATTCTGTTACACCTTTTGGTGTGACTTTACCAACAAGTAGATCTCCGTCTTTTACTTCCGCACCGATGCGAATAATACCGCGCTCGTCAAGGTTACGAAGTGCATCTTCCCCAACGTTCGGGATATCACGCGTAATTTCTTCTGGTCCTAATTTTGTATCACGAGCTTCTGATTCATACTCTTCAATATGAATAGAAGTATACACATCATCTTTTACAAGGCGCTCACTCATAATGATCGCATCCTCGTAGTTATAACCATCCCATGTCATAAAGCCAACAAGCACGTTACGTCCAAGTGCAAGTTCACCTTTTTCCATAGAAGGACCATCCGCAAGGATTTCACCTTTCACAACTTCATCGCCAACGCTTACGATTGGACGTTGGTTGTAACAAGTTCCTTGGTTAGAACGGATGAATTTTAACATCTTATAGCGATCTAAGTCGCCTTTTACTTTTTGACCGTCAAGTTCTACATAACGGCGTACCCAAACTTCACGTGCTTCAACGCGTTCAACAATACCAGGATGTTTACAGATTACTGCAGCACCTGAGTCTTTCGCTGACACATACTCCATACCTGTACCTACAATCGGAGATTCCGGATTCATTAACGGAACCGCCTGACGTTGCATGTTCGCACCCATAAGTGCACGGTTAGAGTCATCGTTTTCTAAGAACGGAATACAAGCTGTCGCTGCAGACACTACTTGTTTTGGAGATACGTCCATGTAGTCGATGCGCTCTTTATTTGTAACAATGTTTTCACCACGGAAACGAGCTACGATATCATCATCAAGAAATTCACCTTCTGGAGATAATTTCATATTCGCTTGGGCTACAACATAGTTATCTTCTTCGTCTGCTGTTAAGTAATCAACATGCTCTGTTACACGACCAGTTTCTGGGTCAACACGACGGTATGGTGTTTCAATGAAACCAAACTCATTTACTTTCGCAAATGAAGATAATGAGTTGATCAAACCGATGTTTGGTCCCTCTGGCGTTTCAATCGGACACATACGACCGTAGTGAGAATAGTGAACGTCACGTACTTCAAAGCCTGCGCGCTCACGCGTTAAACCACCAGGTCCTAATGCAGATAATCTTCGTTTGTGTGTTAACTCTGCTAATGGGTTTGTTTGATCCATGAACTGAGATAACTGAGAGCTTCCGAAGAACTCTTTAATAGATGCAATAACCGGACGAATGTTAATTAACGCTTGCGGTGTAATTGCATTTGTATCTTGAATCGACATTCTCTCACGAACAACACGTTCCATACGAGAAAGACCGATACGGAATTGATTTTGTAATAACTCTCCTACAGAACGTAGACGACGGTTACCTAAATGGTCGATATCGTCTGTATCCCCTACTTTATATAGTAAGTTAAAGAAGTAGCTAATAGAAGCAAGAATATCACCTGGTGTAATGTGTTTCACATCACGAGTAATATTTGCATTCCCAATTACATTAATAACGCGTTCGCCTTCTGAATCCGGAGCATAAATCTTAATAGATTGCAGCTCAACATCGCCTTCTACCACTCCACCCATCGGCTTCGCTGTTTTGAATCCAATGTTCTTCTCTAAGTAAGGTAAAATGCGATCAAGTGTACGACGATCTAAAACTGTTCCTTCTGCCGCTAAAATCTCTCCAGTTTCTGGATCTACTAACGTTTCAGCTAAGCGTTGGTTAAACAGTCTGTTTTTAATGTGTAATTTTTTGTTGATCTTATAGCGACCTACATTTGCTAAATCGTAGCGCTTTGGATCAAAGAAGCGAGAAACAAGCAAGCTTTTCGCGTTTTCCACTGTTGGTGGTTCACCTGGGCGTAAACGCTCATAAATTTCAAGCAACGCTTTTTCAGTGCTATCTGTGTTGTCTTTTTCTAACGTATTGCTTAAGTATTCATTATCACCTAAAAGCTCGGTGATTTCTTGATCAGAGCCAAACCCTAATGCGCGTAACAAAACAGTTACAGGAAGCTTACGGGTACGGTCAATACGTACATATACAACATCCTTAGCATCTGTTTCATACTCTAACCAAGCTCCGCGGTTTGGAATTACAGTAGCAGTAAAACCACGTTTTCCGTTTTTATCCACTTTGCCACTATAGTATACGCTTGGAGAGCGAACTAACTGGGAAACGATAACACGTTCTGCACCGTTAATTACGAATGTTCCTGTCTCTGTCATGAGTGGGAAATCTCCCATGAACACATCTTGCTCTTTTACTTCACCAGTTTCTTTGTTGATTAGACGAACTTTCACACGAAGTGGTGCTGCATACGTCACATCACGCTCTTTACATTCTTCTACAGAGTATTTAGGCTCACCTAAGCTGTAGTCGATAAATTCAAGCGATAGATTTCCCGTAAAGTCTTCGATCGGAGAAATGTCTTGGAACATTTCTCGCAAACCCTCATCAAGAAACCACTGATAAGAAGAGGTTTGAATTTCGATAAGATTTGGTAACTCTAATACTTCACTAATACGGGCATAACTTCTTCGTTGGCGGTGGCGTCCGTATTGAACTAGTTGACCTGTCAACTGCTTCACCCCTCAAATCATGAGTATTATAAATGCACAAAAAAATTTGTGCAAAATCACAAATAAATATAGCTAACGCTAGTAGCGTAGCTTTTTTCTCTCAAAGATAGATACGTTGAGTCTTTCCATCTGGTCAAAAAAGAAAAATGGCTTCTATAAGAAAACCATCACTCTATTTCATGATCTGCTGATTTTACTATCTTTTCCAAGAGAAACAAAAATATACATTTTTCTCAACGTAGAAAATCATATATTGGCATTGTATAATGTTAACATAGCCCAAAAAAACCGTCAACGTTTTTTTGATTTTATGATATAATATCCTTTTTTCTTTTCAACAACCTCAACTTCAGCAAACGTCTCTTCTAGTTTTTTGAGCGCGGATGGTGCACCTTGTTTCTTTTGAATTACAATCCAAAGTTCCCCTCCTGGCACTAGATAATCGAAAGCTTTTTCTAAAATTTCATGCACGATATGCTTACCAGCGCGAATTGGAGGATTGGATAGAATTGCGGCGTATTTACCATCTACATTTTCATAGACACTGCTTTGGAAAATTCGAATATTCTCCACATGATTGCTAGTAGCGTTTTCTTTCGCAAGCTCAAGCGCCCTTTCATTTACATCTACCATGTGAACGCGGCGTCCTCGAAACTCTTTTGCTAACGACAAACCAATCGGCCCGTACCCACATCCAACATCTAATATATCCCCGTCGATCTCCGGCATTTGAAATACTTCAATTAAAAGACGAGATCCAAAGTCCACCTCGTTTTTCGAAAATACCCCACGGTCAGATAAAAAAACAAATCGCGATCCTCTTAGTGTAAATTCCCACCGCTTACGATCACTTTTACTCGAAGGGTCATTAGAAAAATAATGGTCTGCCATTTGGTCACCTCTTTTCTTTACAGTTAAAAAAAAAGCTCGCATGAGAGCGAGCTTTTTTAAAGCTTCAAAAGTTAATTACTTAACTTCTACAGCAGCGCCAACTTCTTCAAGTTTAGCTTTGATTTCTTCAGCTTCTTCTTTAGAAGCGCCTTCTTTGATTACTTTTGGAGTGTTGTCAACTAATTCTTTAGCTTCTTTTAAGCCAAGACCAGTGATTTCACGAACAACTTTGATAACTTTGATTTTTTGTCCACCAGCGTTAGCTAGTTCAACATCAAATTCAGTTTTCTCAGCAGCAGCTTCACCAGCGCCACCAACAACAGCTACAGGAGCAGCAGCAGTTACGCCGAATTCTTCCTCGATAGCTTTTACTAAGTCGTTAAGTTCTAATACAGTCATAGATTTAACTGCTTCAATGATTTGTTCTTTAGTCATTGTAAATGTCCTCCCTTAAATAGGTTTGTATTGTTTTATCGATAACACGTAATTATCTTTTTAAAAATTAAGCGCCTTGCTCTTCCTTTTGATCTGCAACTGCTTTAGTAGCAAGTGCAAGGTTACGGATTGGAGCTTGAAGAACGCTAAGAAGCATAGAAAGTAAGCCTTCACGAGATGGAAGAGTAGCGATTGCTTTAACCTCATCAAGTGTTACTAGTTTACCTTCAATTACGCCCGCTTTAATTTCTAAAGCTTCATGATCTTTAGCGAAGTCGTTTAATACTTTCGCAGGAGCAACTACATCCTCGTTACTGAACGCGATTGCGTTTGGTCCTGTTAAGAATTCGTTTAACTCAGCCATTTCAACAGATTCTGCAGCACGACGAGTTAAAGAGTTTTTGTAAACTTTGAACTCAACGCCAGCCTCACGTAAGTTTTTACGTAATTCAGTTGCTTCAGATACTGTTAAACCACGGTAGTCAACAACAATTGTAGATTTACTTTCGCGAAGTTTATCAGCGATTTCATTTACAACTTGTTGTTTCATTTCGATTGCTTTGCTCATATTATTACACCTCCTGTAGATTATATAGAAGATGTACCGAAAGTGCACTAAAAACCTCCACGCTAACTTGTAGACATGGAGGCATATAGTCACAGAAAAAAATTCCGTTTCGTATATTAACACCTAGGTAGGAAATTAAGCCAAATTGGCACCTACTGTCTACGGTACACTATTTAAATTCACAACATAAATGATTATATTAAATCTTCTTTATGAAGTCAACTTCCAATTTTTATGCAAGTGTAGAAACATCTACGCGTACGCCAGGTCCCATTGTAGAAGTAACTGTTACGTTCTTCACGTAAGTACCTTTTGCAGCAGCTGGTTTCGCTTTTAATAGCGTGTCAGCAATTGTTTTGAAGTTTTCTACTAGTTTTGCATCTTCGAAAGATACTTTACCAATTGGAACATGGATGTTACCAGCTTTATCAACGCGGTATTCAACTTTACCAGCTTTGATTTCGTTAACCGCTTTTGTTACATCGAAAGTAACTGTTCCAGTTTTAGGGTTTGGCATTAAACCTTTAGGTCCTAATACACGACCAAGTTTACCAACTTCACCCATCATGTCAGGAGTTGCTACTACTACATCAAAGTCGAACCAACCTTGTTGGATTTTGTTGATGTAATCAGCATCGCCTACGAAGTCAGCTCCAGCAGCTTCAGCTTCTTTTGCTTTTTCACCTTTAGCGAATACTAATACACGTTGTACTTTACCAGTACCGTGTGGAAGAACAACTGCACCACGAATTTGTTGGTCAGCTTTCTTAGGGTCAACACCTAAACGAAATGCAGCTTCTACAGTTGCATCAAATTTAGCTGTGTTTGTTTTCTTTACTAATTCTACTGCTTCTGTTGCAGAGTAAGCAGTTGCACGTTCAACAAGCTTCGCAGCTTCTACGTACTTTTTACCTCTTTTAGCCATGTTTATTTCCTCCTCGAATGTGGTTTTAGCGGAATAACCTCCCACGTTTACGCCCTTATTCCAAGATTTTTCTTGAGGATGTGCGCCCATCCATTTATTTAAAAACGATACTCATTTACGATAATAAAGGTTGCGAATTGGACTTCCAGACCCGCAACCTTTTTTACAAAAAACAAATCGAATTAGTCTTCGATAACGATGCCCATACTGCGTGCAGTACCTTCAACCATACGCATTGCAGCTTCTACGCTAGCAGCGTTTAGGTCAGGCATTTTAGTTTCAGCGATTTCGCGTACTTTATCACGCTTAACAGTTGCCACTTTATTACGGTTTGGTTCACCAGAACCAGACTCGATACCAGCTACTTTCTTAAGAAGAACAGCAGCAGGAGGAGTTTTAGTAATGAAAGTGAATGAACGGTCTTCGAATACCGTAATTTCAACAGGAATGATAAGACCAGCTTGATCCGCTGTACGAGCGTTGAACTCTTTACAGAAGCCCATGATGTTAACACCCGCTTGTCCTAATGCTGGACCAACTGGTGGAGCTGGGTTAGCTTTACCTGCAGGAATTTGAAGTTTTACCATTTTAATTACCTTTTTAGCCACGAGACACACCTCCTTAAGTCCGTGATGTGGTCAATTGGACAATGATTTGCCCTCCCACTTCATCATTTTATCGGTAACGATAAAATCTTTTCAAAAAACGTCTCCGTTACCGAAGACGTACTGACTTAAAAGATATTATCACTTTTTACAATTCATTTCAAGTTTCATTTTATAATTTTTCAATTTGATGGAAATCAAGCTCAACAGGTGTTTCACGACCAAACATGTCTACTAACACTCGTACTTTTTGTTTTTCCATATCGATTTCTTCAATTGCACCTGTATAATCCGCGAATGGCCCTTCGTTTACGCGTACCGTTTCATGAAGTTCAAAGTCGAAATCAACAACTTCATTATCCATCCCCATATGTTTCATAATGGTAACAACTTCCTCTTCTAATAGCGGAGATGGCTTTGAACCTGACCCAGAAGATCCAACAAACCCAGTTACACCCGGTGTGTTACGAACAACATACCAAGAATCATCAGTCATAATTAATTCAACCAACACATAACCTGGGAATACTTTTCTTTTTGTTAATTTTTCTTTTCCGTTTTTCATTTCTACTTCTACTTCTTCCGGAACAACAACACGGAAAATTTTATCTTGCATCCCCATTGATTCTACACGTTTCTCAAGGTTTGCTTTTACTTTATTTTCATAACCAGAATAAGTATGGACAACATACCAGCTTTTTTCCATTCATTTAGGACGAGCGTCCTTCCCTCCCTGACGTACATTTTTTTGCACAAATGAAAAAACCCGTTCATCGGGCTTTTACACAGTTCTTATAAATAACATTATATCATGGATAAGTGCTTCTTATTCAAGAATTAACCGAATTAAAGAAGAAATGCCCATATCAACTACTGCGAAAAAAATCGCAAAAAAGACAACTGTTGCAATAACAGTAGCTGTCGAACGGAGTAATTCATCTTTTTTAGGCCAACTTACTTTTTTCATCTCGCGACTTACATCGCCGAAAAAGTTCGTTAAACGCATTTACGGGACCTCCAGTGCATCATTTCGATTATTTATTTTGTTTCCTTATGAACTGTATGCTTATTGCATGTTTTACAAAATTTCTTTATTTCAAGTCGCTCCACTGAGCTCGTATCTTTCATTGTAGAGTAGTTACGATTTTTACACTCTTCACATGAGAGTACCACTTTTTTTCTCATTTGTTATACCAACCTTGTAACATTATGTCCCTAAAAATGTATCATACAATAAAAGGCAATGTCAATGACATGCCTTTTACTTAGATACAAAAAAAGGAAAGGAAATCCCTTTACATCATTTCGAATTTAAAGTTGTATTCTCTCTCATTTCCATATATCTTTCTAATTTCCGTTTTACACGTTGAAGAGCATTATCAATAGATTTCACATGTCTATTTAGTTGCTCAGATATTTCTTGATATGAACGGCCATCCAAATATAAAGAAAGTACTTTTCTCTCCAAATCGCTTAATAATTCAGATATTTTTAACTCTATGTCGCTGTATTCTTCCTGACTAATAATCATTTCTTCAGGATCTGTTACCTTTGCTTCTGAAATAACATCTAATAGCGTACGATCAGATTCCTCATCGTAAATCGGTTTATCCAAAGAAACATACGAATTTAAAGGAATATGTTTTTGTCTTGTTGCAGTCTTAATAGCAGTAATAATTTGACGAGTAATACATAATTCAGCAAATGCTTTAAAAGAAGATAGCTTGTCCTCTTTATAATCACGAATCGCTTTAAAAAGCCCAATCATACCTTCTTGAACAATATCCTCTCGATCGGCACCTACTAAAAAATAAGATCTCGATTTTGCGCGAACAAAGTTTTTATACTTGTGTATTAAATATTCAAGAGCATCAATATTACCTTTTCGAACTAACTCAACGATTGCCTCATCCTCTAAATCGCGAAACGTAACGTTGCTAGTACTTACGAAGCCTGTTTCCACTCTGATCCCTCCGACCGCTATTTATTTAGAAATATTATACAGTAAGCGCTTAAAGAGCGTCAATGTCTCAACGCTCTCCTCGCCTTAATTTTTCTAATTTTTCTGTAATATCCTTACTAAATATTGTTCGCATAGCGGGTTGTTTCTCTTTGGTCGCTTTCGTTTCATGACGCACCTGTTGTTCCATCGCCTGCACTTCTAACTCTAGTTCACGTGCTGACTTTCTAAGCGCCCCCTGTCCAAAGATAACCCATTGCTCCGTATAATCAGAAGTTGCAACATAGACTTGTGTATTAATATTACGAAGTTCGCTTGCCAACTGTTCGATTTTTTCATCAGCAGTTTGATTTTTTCTAGTAAAAATAACCTCAACACGCGATTGCTTCATCTTTTTCTCAATACCTTGAACTGTATAAGCATCAAACACAATCATTACTTTCGTTCCTGTATACCCTTGATAATCTGCCATTTTATCAATTAATGCGTCCCTCGATGCTTGTAAATCTACATCCCTCAATTTCTTCAAGTCTTTCCAAGCCCCTATGATGTTGTAGCCATCAACGATTAAAATATCATTCATTTGTTACTTACCAATCTGGTGACGTTTACGATATACCTCATACATTAACAGACTTGCAGCTACTGAAGCATTTAAGGATGTAACTTTACCGACCATCGGTAAATGAACTAGGAAATCACACTTTTGTCCAATGATGCGGCTCATGCCTTTTCCTTCACTACCAATTACTAATCCAATCGGCATATTACCATCTAGATTACGATAATCTGTTTTCCCTTTCGCATCTGTACCAGCGATCCATAGACCACGTTCCTTTAGCTCATCGATTGTACGAGATAAATTTGTTACTCGTACAACAGGAATATACTCAATCGCTCCTGTAGAGGCCTTTGCCACTGAAGCTGTCAGTCCAACAGCTCGTCGCTTTGGAATAATAATACCATGCGCTCCAGTTGCATCTGCAGTACGCATAATAGACCCTAGATTATGTGGATCTTCAATCTCATCTAAAATTAAAAAGAATGGCTCTTCATTACGTTTAGCGGCAACTTTAAATAAATCTTCTAATTCCGCATATTGATATGCTGCTACTTGAGCAATTACTCCTTGATGATTCCCTTCAACAAGTTGGTCTAATTTTTTCTTTGGAGCATATTGCAGAAGAATTTTATTCTCTTTTGCTAATGCTACTACAATTTGAATTTGTCCTTTAGCGGCACCTTCTGCCACCCAAATCTTATTAATATCTCGTCCCGATCGCAATGCTTCAATAACGGGATTACGTCCAATAATGTATTCGCTACTCATGACAATTTGCCTCCTTCCGTTCCTTCTAACACATGAATCGCCTTATTTACAATTTCCTCTAATCTTTCACGATTGCGTAGTAAATAATGATAACCAATCACCGCTTCAAAAGCTGTGCTATGACGATATGTTTGTACGTCTGTATTTTTCGGAACAGTACCTGAATTTGCATTACGTCCTCTTCTTAATACTGCTTCTTCTTCCTCGGTTAAAAAATTCGTTTCTAATAAATGATAAACTACTTTCGCTTGCGCCTTTGCAGAAACAAAGCTCGTCCCTAATCGGTGTAGCTGGTTGGGACGAACTGTTCCTTTTTGAAGGAGGTGATGGCGGATATATTGTTCATACACCGCATCACCCATATAAGCTAACGCCAAGCTGTTTAATTGCTTTGCATCAATCATACTTATCCTCTTTTCCATCTTGTACCTTGAGCGGTATCCTCTAAAATAATATTACGTTCTTTTAAGTCATCACGGATTTTATCAGCTAATGCAAAATCACGATTTTTACGAGCTTCAATACGCTTTTGAATAAGCGCTTCAATTTCTTCATCAAGTAATTCTTCTTTCGTGAACATTAATCCTAAAATACTAAACAACGTTTCAAGTTGGTTGATATACGCTTCGATAACAACTTTTGATGTATGCTCTTCTAATAAATATTGATTTGCATGGTTTGCTAAGTTATACAACTCTGTTATTGCATTTGCTGTATTAAAGTCATCATCCATTGCCGCCTCAAATGCAGATTGGAATTCATTCATTTCAGCTAACCATTTCTCATTATGATCTGTTAAATCCGTACTACTTTCTATACGATGCTTTAAGTTTCGATAAGTCGTTTTAATTCTTTCTAATCCATTATTTGTACTTTGTAATAGCTCTTCACTAAAGTTAATTGGATGACGATAATGTACAGATAACATAAAGAATCGAATTAATTGCGGATCATATTGCTTAATAATATCGTGAACAAGAATAAAGTTCCCTAACGATTTAGACATTTTCTCATTGTTAATATTAATATAACCATTATGCATCCAGTAGCGCGCAAATGGTTTTCCAGTCAAAGCTTCTGATTGCGCAATTTCATTTTCGTGATGCGGGAATGATAAATCTTGCCCACCAGCATGAATGTCAATTGAATCTCCTAAATATTTTCTTGCCATTGCAGAGCATTCAATATGCCAACCTGGACGTCCTTTCCCCCAAGGGCTTTCCCAGAAGATTTCCCCTTCTTTCGCCGCCTTCCATAGAGCAAAGTCGAGTGGGTCTTGTTTCTTTTCTCCCACTTCAATACGTGCACCATGACGTAAATCTTCAATTGCTTGATGCGATAACTTACCGTATCCTTCAAACTCTTTTGTTCTGTAATATACATCACCCTCAGATTCATATGCATACCCTTTATTCACAAGTTCCTGAATAAATTCAATAATGATATCCATATTTTCTGTTACTCGTGGATGAACTGTTGCATGTTTGCAACCAAGTGCCGTTACATCCTCAAAGTACGCTTCGATAAAACGATCTGCAATTGTTGGGACATCTTCTCCAAGTTCATTTGCAGCCTTAATTAATTTATCATCGACATCAGTAAAGTTGGAAACATATTGGACATCATATCCTTTATGTTCTAAGTAACGACGCACTGTATCAAATACCATAGGCGGTCTTGCATTCCCAATATGAATATAGTTGTATACTGTAGGTCCGCATACGTACATCTTTACTTTCTTTTCTTCTAAAGGAATAAATTCTTCCTTCTGACGTGTTAATGTATTATAAATGTGAATAGTCATTGTTATCCTTCCTTTCTACTTTCAATGCAAGCTGCTTCTTTAATGCTTCTATCTCTGCTTCCATTACTTTTAATTTATCAAAAATTGGATCTGGTAAATCTGAATGATTTAACTCCTGCCCAATCTTCACTCCATTTTGAATCACGACGCGTCCCGGTATACCTACAACTGTAGAATGTGCAGGAACTTCTTTTAATACGACAGACCCTGCTCCAATTTTAGAATTTTCCCCAACCGTAATAGATCCAAGTACTTTTGCCCCTGTTGAAATGAGTACATTATCCTTAATAGTTGGATGCCTTTTTCCTTTTTCTTTCCCAGTACCCCCAAGTGTAACACCTTGATAAATCGTTACGTTATCTCCAATTTCACATGTTTCTCCAATGACTACACCCATACCATGGTCAATAAAAAAACGACGACCGATTGTTGCTCCTGGGTGAATTTCGATACCAGTAAAAAACCGACTAACTTGTGAAATGAAGCGTGCAATAAAGAAAAACTTTTTTTTATAAAAAGCATGTGCAATTCGATGTGCCCAAACTGCATGCAATCCAGAATAAGTTAAAATGACTTCGAAATAACTTCTTGCCGCTGGATCCTGTTCAAAAACGACTTCAATATCTTCTCGAAGCCTCTTAAACATTAATGTCCCCTCCCCTTACAGGCTACTTTTTTAAGTGAACTGCGTTTTTCTCCCTTAGCCCCTCTTTTACTCAAACATATAAAGTGGAAATGTATACAACCTAGCCCTTTCTTAGGAACAGCTACCGCTTCTGCTCATTTCTTTTTTTGTAAAGTAAGGTAAGCAGCTTAAGCCATAAATGATGGAATAAAAAAAGGCGTCTCTGTCAAATTGACAGAGACGCCTTTTTAGCGCGGTTCCACTCTGTTTAGGCCAAAAAAGCCTCAAACTCATTCTTAATAACGGCTGATACCGCTTCTGCTTACTTTTCGTCTTTCGGGCGTTTTCCGAAATTATTCGTTGTTGGGCAGAAGACTCGAAGGTGCATTTCAAAAAACCGCTTATAAACCACTTCCAGCCAAAGATGGTTCTCTCTGTAAAAAGCCTGTTTTTCTACTTCTCCTTCTCGTCGCTTTTCCTTATTTACTTTTGAGTATTCTTATTATATTTCGAAATTCGTTAAATGTTAACCAATTACTTTTTGAATACGTTTTAAGACTTTCTCTTTTCCAAGAAGCGCAATCGCATTTGGAAGTTCTGGACCATGTGTTTGCCCAGTTGTTGCAACACGGATTGGCATAAATAAGTTTTTACCCTTATGTCCTGTTTCCTTTTGAACCGCTTTAATTGCTTTCTTAATTGCAGCTGGTTCTACTTCCTCTAGAGCCTCTAATCCTACTGCAAACGCACGAAGCACTTCAGGTACTTGTTCACCTTTTAATACTTCTTTTCCTTCTTCTTCAAAGTCTACATGATCCTTGAAGAACATTTCAGAAAGCTCTACAATTTCAGCTCCATAGCTCATTTGTTCATGATATAAAGCAATTACATCACGAACCCAAGCTGCTTCTTGCTCACTTAACTCTTCACTTACACGACCAGCTTTTACTAAGTGCGGTAAGCTTAATGCAACAACAGTATCTAAATCTTGTTTTTTCATATATTGGTTATTCATCCATTTTAATTTTTGGGAATCGAATAACGCAGGTGATTTTGATAAACGAGCTGCATCAAACATCTTAATAAACTCATCTTTTGAGAAGATTTCCTCTTCTCCTACTGGTGACCAACCTAGTAATGCAATGAAGTTAAAAATTGCTTCTGGAAGATATCCAAGTGCTTCATATTGTTCAATAAATTGAATAATAGATTCATCGCGTTTACTTAATTTTTTACGGCTTTCATTTACGATGAGTGTCATATGACCAAACTGAGGAATATCCCAGCCAAATGCTTCATAAATCATCATTTGTTTTGGCGTATTCGAAATATGATCATCCCCACGAAGAACATGTGTAATTTCCATTAAATGATCATCTACTGCTACCGCAAAGTTATATGTTGGAATACCATCTTTTTTCACGATAACAAAGTCACCGAAATCGTTGGAATGGAATGTCACATCACCTTTAACAATATCATTAAATTTGTACTCACGATTATCCGGTACACGGAAGCGAATACTTGGAACACGGCCTTCCGCCTCAAATTGCGCAATTTGTTCCTCTGTTAAATTGCGGTGATTACCTGCGTAACGAGGTGTCTCACCACGAGCAATTTGCCCTTCACGTTCTGCTTCTAATTCTTCCTCAGTCATATAACATTTATAAGCTAAACCACGCTCTAGTAAATCTTCATATAACTCTTTATAAATATCTAAACGCTCTGTTTGACGATATGGTCCATATTTCCCACCAACGTCAACACCTTCATCCCAGTCCATACCGAGCCATTTCAAGTATTTTAATTGGCTTTCTTCACCGCCAGCAACGTTACGTTTCACATCAGTATCTTCAATACGAATAATAAACTTACCATCTTGATGACGAGCAAATAAATAATTAAATAATGCCGTACGCGCATTTCCGATATGTAAGTGTCCTGTTGGACTTGGCGCATAGCGCACTCTCACTTGCTTTTCCATAATTGGTACACCTTCCATTCTTAATGTCAACACATTCTATAATTGTACACCAAAAAAATCTGATTATCCATCTTGCAAACGAAAAACCATTATTTTTTCTGTAATAATACAACCGCTTGAGAAGCAATTCCTTCTTCTCTACCTGTAAATCCCAACTTTTCTGTCGTTGTCGCTTTTACATTAATATTATCAATCGATGTTTCTAAAAGTTCACTAATACGTTTCCGCATACTTTCAATATGTGGCGCCATCTTCGGTTTCTGAGCAATAATTGTACAATCTAAATTCCCTAATTCATATCCTTGTTCACGTACAAACTCCCAAACCTTTTGTAATAACACTGCTGAATCCGCATCTTTAAAAGCCGGATCTGTATCTGGAAAATGTTTTCCGATATCCCCAGCAGCAATCGCTCCTAAACAAGCATCAGCAATTGTATGTAAAAGCACATCTGCATCTGAATGACCTAATAAACCTTTCTCATATGGAATCGTAATCCCTCCGATAATTAACGGTCTTCCTTCTGCAAATTCATGCACATCAAAACCTTGTCCAATTCGAAACATTCTATACATCCTCCTCAAGCTAAACTACTAAACTTTATGATTCTATCTTATATCGCCATCTGTATAAAGAAAAGCCCGGTACGAACCGAGCTTTTCAACCATACTACCGCTATCTCTGAACGTGTAAAAAGCTTTCAGCAATTAATAAATCTTCTGGTGTTGTCACCTTAATATTATAATAGCTACCTTCTACTACGCCGACTTCCTTTCCAATACGCTCTACGAGACTTGCATCATCAGTACCAAGAAAACAACTTTGCTTTGCGCTTTGATGAGCCTCTAATAAAAGTGAAACAGAAAAGCCTTGTGGTGTTTGAACTGCTCTAAGTTGAGAACGTTCAACTGTCTCAAAAACTGCATCATTCACTACTTTCTTTATCGTATCCTTCACTGGCACAGCGCAAACGGAAGCACCCTTCTCTTTTGCCACAATTAATACTTCATGAATCATCTTATTCGTTACAAAGGGGCGGGCACCATCATGAACAAGAACATATTCAGTTTCTTTCACATACTGCAGTGCATTATATACACTATCTTGTCTTTCGGCTCCACCTTGAATAAACTGCACATTCTTTCGAATATCGTACTTTTGTATTAATGCCTCAAAATCAGAACGCTCTTGTTCATTAATTGCCATAATAATTTTTTCACATGCTTCGTCTTTCTCAAAAGCACGTAATGTATGAACGATGATAGGCACTTCATTAATAAGCAAAAACAGTTTGTTTTTACCAGCGCCCATTCGTTTTCCTTGACCTGCTGCTGGAATAATTAATGTATACATATTACAAATCCTCTGCTTATAATGCTTTTTCTAATAATTTACGCTTTGCAAAAATCATACGACCAGCCGATGTTTGCAGTACACTTGTAACAAGTACTTCTAACTGAGAACCAACGTACTCCTTACCATCTTCTACTACAATCATCGTGCCATCATCTAAATACGCAACACCTTGATTTTGCTCTTTTCCATCTTTCACAACATAAACATTTAACTCTTCTCCAGGGAGAACAACCGGTTTAATTGCATTTGCTAAATCATTAATATTTAAAACCGTTACCCCCTGTAATTCAGAAACCTTATTTAAATTGAAGTCATTCGTTACAACCGTTCCACCAGTTAACTTCGCCAATTTCACAAGTTTGCTATCTACCTCTTGAATATCTTCAAAATCACCCTCGTAAATCTCTACTGGAATCGGCATTTCTTTTTGAATACGATTTAAAATATCTAGTCCTCTGCGACCTCGATTACGCTTTAATGCGTCAGAAGAATCAGCAATATGTTGTAACTCTTCTAATACAAACTGCGGGATTACAATTGTTCCCTCTAAAAATTTTGTTTGACAAATATCCGCAATACGTCCATCAATAATTACACTCGTATCAAGAATTTTCCAATTCGAAGAAGATTCCTCTCCCCCTACTTCATTCTCTTCATTTTCGCTATTCGTATTTTTCTTCTTACCGCTACGCTGTGGCAGTGTAAATAACCCTAGCAACTCATTTCGTTTTTTAAACCCTACCTGGAAGCCTAAATAACCAAGTAAAAGAGTAAAGAAAACCTGTAACACGGTACTGATAACTTGAATTGTAATTTCGCGAATTGGGATTAAAATTAAATATGCAACGATAAGACCAGAGATTAAACCTAGCGTACCAAATAAAACATCTGTCACAGGCGCCTTTACAAGCGCTTCTTCAATATGTTTAATAAGCTGAACAATATAATCTACAAGCCAAAATGTTGTTAAAAATAAAATGATTGCACCAATAATTGCACGAACATATGAACCTTCAAGCAAAGGAACTGCACCAATATCTAACACATTCATTACTTTTGGGATTAAAAAGATCCCTAAAGCTCCCCCGATTACTAAAAAGAAGAGCTGTACGATCCGTTTTAACATTCAACCACCTCCTACTCATTATTAACCATTGTTTTGTGAATCAAAACGCCGAATGTAAAAGCGGACGTGCTTTTTTCATAAATCGTTTTATTTACCAATATATCATACCATATATTAAAAATGTTCTCGCGTTGTTATATTGTATAGTCAATGTAATATTCTTAATTGTGTCTGCTCATATAAAGGTGTTCTTGGATTCGTTTTAAACCTTCTCGTATTTTCTTCGCTCGAACTTCCCCAATTCCTTCCACATCATCCAGTTCATCAATCGATGCTCGACAGACACCTTGCAATGTTTTAAACCGGTTGATCAAGTTTTCAATAATGAGAGGTGGCACTCTCGATATTTTACTTGTAATGCGATATCCTCTTGGTGTAACACTTTCCTCCAAGCTTGTTTGTCCTGGGTAACCGAGCAATTTGACTAAGTCACTATCTTCTAAAAGCTGTGCATTTGCAAGATCTTGTAGTTTTTTCAATATTTGATAATGATCTTGCGTTTTTTCTTGATAGTAATCTTTTATTAATAAAGCAGCTTCAGCCTCCAAATCTGCCAGTAGCTCCGTTAATTGTAAGCGAATGAGCCTACCTTCTGTTCCTAATTCATGAATATAACTCAAAATCTCATTCTTAATACGAAGTACCATCTCAACGCTATGTAAAACGTGAACTACCTCCGATAACGTAACAACCTCTTCAAATTCTAGAATACCCAAATTTGTAATACCGTCATTCCAGACTGCTTTATATTTTTCTAAAGTTTGAATCGCTTGATTTGCCTTAGTTAAAATAACACCTATATCTTTTAATGTATAACGTAAATTCCCTTGATATAACGTAATCACATTACGTCTTTGTGAAATCGCTATAACAAGACTACCTGTTTGTTTCGCTACACGCTCCGCCGTACGGTGACGCATTCCTGTTTCAATAGAATCAATAGCTGATTCAGGAACTAATTGAGCATTTGCAATTAAGATTTTGCTCCCCGTTTCATTTAAAATGAGTGCACCGTCCATTTTTGCTAATTCATACAAGCTAGCAGGAGAGAATCCACAATTAATATGAAATCCTCCATCCACAATACTTTTTATTTGTTCATTGTACCCAAGAACAATTAATCCACCAGTCTGCGCACGAAGTACATTATCTATCCCTTCACGCAGCGGTGTACCTGGTGCAACAAGCTGTAAAATATTAAGCATACTTTTCACACGTTGCTTGTTTTCTTCCATAGCCTAGCCTCCTAATGTCAATCGCAGCGCCTCGCCTAAATTGGAAACACCAACCACTTCAATCCCCTCAGGAATTGTCCATCCACCTAAATTTTTCCGCGGGATAATTGCACGTTGAAATCCTAATTTAGCTGCTTCTTGTACACGTTGTTCAATTCTTGATACTCTTCTTATTTCTCCAGTTAATCCCACTTCTCCTATTACCGCATCAGTCGGTGCCGTAGATTTATCTCGAAAACTTGAAGCAATACTTATTGCAACCGCTAAGTCAATCGCTGGTTCATCTAACTTCAAACCACCAGCAACTTTCAAATACGCATCCTGATTTTGCAACAACAATCCCGCTCTCTTTTCCAACACTGCCATAATAAGAGATACACGATTATGATCAATTCCTGTGGCCATTCTTCGAGGATTCCCAAAACTAGTAGGAGAGATTAATGCTTGTATTTCTACTAAAACAGGTCTTGTTCCTTCCATTGAGGCAACAACTGTAGACCCTGCAACTCCGACCGGTCTTTCTTCTAGGAAAATTTCAGAAGGATTCAATACTTCTGCAAGACCAAGCTCTTTCATTTCAAAAATACCCATTTCATTTGTAGAACCAAATCGGTTTTTTACTGCTCGCAAAATACGATATGTATGATGACGATCTCCTTCAAAATAAAGAACCGCATCCACCATATGTTCTAGCATACGTGGCCCTGCAATAGCACCTTCTTTTGTCACGTGCCCAACAATAAAAATGGGGATTCCTTTCGTTTTCGCAAGTTTCATCAATTCTGCCGTACATTCACGTACTTGTGCCACACTTCCAGGCGCTGAAGTAACTTCTGGTAGATAGATGGTTTGAATAGAATCAATTACAACAAAAGAGGGATTCATTTCTTCAATATGAGCTGCAATGCGCTGTAAATCTGTTTCTGAAACAACGAACAAATTACGCCCATTTACATGTAAACGATCTGCACGAAGCTTGATTTGTTTTGCGGATTCTTCTCCTGATATATACAGAACATCATAAGCAGAATCTGCTAATTGTGATGATATTTGCAACAGTAAAGTCGATTTCCCAATCCCAGGATCTCCTCCGATAAGAACAAGGGAACCATCAACAATACCTCCACCTAATACACGATTAAATTCTTGAAATTTTGTCTCAATACGCGCTTCTGATTTTGTTTCTACTTCTGTAAGTCTTCTCGGTTTTGTTACCTCTGTTTGAATCGCATTTGCATAGTTAAGACGTCTAGATGATACAACTTGTTCCATCTCTTCAACAAGCGTATTCCATTGTCCACAACCGGGGCATCTCCCCATATATTTCGGTGATTGATAACCGCATTCTTGACATATGAATTTCGTTTTCTTTTTAGCCATATTCTTCTATACTTCACTTCACTTTCATAAACATATAGCTCGTATAAGAAAGAGGGCTATCGAATAGCCCCCTTTGTTTTTCTATACTTATTTTACCTTTTCTGCACTGCGAATGACAAATGATTCTCCTTCTTTATCAAAGATAACTTTTTGTCCTTTCTCAATGGCTCCTTTTAGAAGTTCTTCTGATAATCGATCTTCCACATGTTTCTGGATTGCTCTACGAAGTGGACGGGCGCCATACTCACGATCGAACCCTTTATCAGCAATCGCTTCAATTGCAGCGTCCGTTAACTCTAAATAAATCTCTTGTTCTTCTAATCGTTTCACTAGTTGATTTACCATTAGTGTCACAATTTCTTGAATATGTTTTTTCTCAAGCATATGGAACACAATGATTTCATCGATACGGTTTAAGAATTCTGGACGGAATGCTTTTTTCAATTCGTCCATTACTTTTCCTTTCATATCTGCATAGTCACGGCTCTCATCTTGTACGTTAAATCCAAGATGTTTATTGCGTTTTAATGCCTCAGCACCAACGTTAGAAGTCATAATCACAATTGTATTACGGAAGTCAACTGTGCGACCTTTAGAGTCTGTTAAACGACCGTCTTCTAATACTTGTAATAAAATATTAAATACATCTGGATGTGCTTTCTCTACCTCATCTAATAGAACAACAGAATACGGTTTACGACGAACCTTCTCTGTTAATTGACCGCCCTCTTCATATCCTACATATCCTGGAGGAGAACCTACTAAACGAGATGTAGAATGTTTCTCCATATATTCCGACATGTCGATGCGGATCATAGCATCCTCATCACCGAACATAGATTCCGCTAATGCTCGTGCTAATTCTGTTTTCCCAACACCAGTTGGTCCTAAGAAAATAAAGGAACCAATTGGACGTTTTGGGTCTTTTAAGCCAGCCCTTGCACGACGTACCGCCTTTGCTACAGCTACAACAGCTTCATCTTGGCCGATTACACGATCATGTAAAATGGACTCTAAGTTTAACAATTTATCCGTTTCTGCTTGCGCAAGCTTAGAAACCGGTATACGCGTCCATGTAGAAACAACGTTTGCAATATCCTCTACTGTCACTTCAGAGTTTTCTTTTCCTTGCTGTTCTTTCCACTGACGTTTTGTATCCTCTAATTTTTCACGTAAACGTTGCTCCATATCTCGTAATGAAGCAGCTTTTTCGAATTCTTGACTCTGCACAGCTGCATCTTTTTCTTTTCGAATTTCCTCAAGTTTCACTTCTAATTCTTTTAAGTTTGGTGGCGTCGTATAGGAACGTAAACGTACTTTAGAAGCCGCCTCATCAATTAAATCGATTGCTTTATCCGGTAAGAAGCGATCTGTAATATAGCGATCTGAAAGCTTCACGGCTGCGTCGATTGCATCGTCTGTAATGGATACACGGTGATGTGCTTCATATCGATCACGCAACCCTTTCAAGATTTGAATAGATTCTTCCAAGCTTGGTTCATCTACTTGGATTGGTTGGAAGCGTCGCTCTAACGCTGCGTCTTTTTCAATATATTTTCGATACTCATCTAGAGTTGTCGCACCAATACATTGTAGTTCACCACGCGCTAGCGAAGGTTTTAAAATATTCGATGCATCAATTGCACCTTCTGCACCGCCTGCACCAATTAATGTATGAAGTTCGTCAATAAATAGAATAATATTACCTGCCTGACGAATCTCATCCATTACTTTCTTTAAACGGTCCTCAAACTCACCACGATATTTTGTACCAGCTACAACTGTTCCCATATCTAATGTCATAACACGTTTGTCTCGTAATGTTTCGGGAACTTCATTATTTACAATTTGTTGTGCTAAACCTTCTGCAATTGCAGTCTTACCTACACCCGGTTCCCCAATTAGCACCGGGTTATTTTTTGTTCTACGGCTTAACACCTCAATAACACGTTGAATTTCCTTACTGCGCCCAATAACAGGATCTAATCTACTTTCACGCGCAATTACTGTTAAATCACGTGCTAAGCTATCCAAAGTTGGTGTATTTGCATTTGTCGATGAAGCACCTTGATGACCTGAAGCTGCTTCATTGCTTCCAAGAAGTTGTAACACTTGTTGTCTCGCCTTATTTAAACTTACACCTAAGTTATTTAAAACGCGTGCTGCAACGCCTTCACCTTCGCGAATTAACCCTAGTAAGATATGCTCTGTTCCAACATAAGAATGACCTAGTTTACGTGCTTCATCCATGGATAATTCAATGACCTTTTTCGCACGAGGAGTATAATGAACAGTCTGAGATACTTCTGTACCACGACCAATTAATGCCTCTACTTCTTTTTGTATCTTCTCTGGACTTAAGCCAAGAGCAATTAACGCTTTCGCTGCAATACCTTCACCTTCACGTACTAGCCCAAGTAAAATATGCTCTGTTCCAATATTATTATGACCAATACGAATTGCTTCCTCTTGAGATAAAGCTAATACTTTCTGCGCTCGTTCTGTAAATCTTCCAAACATCATAGAAATCGCCTCCTACTATGCTTCATTTTCTTCAATGCGTAATCTTTCACGGATTAAAGCTGCTCTTCGATAATCTCTTTCTTCTGGTCCCAGTTGTCCACCTGCATATTGCTGGAGAATACCTGGTTGAGTAAGCACCATTAGCTCCGTTAAAATATTTCTTGATATATCTTTTATATAGCCTAAATCAATGCCAAGTCTTACATCAGATAAACAAGTAGCAGCTTCTGCAGATTGGATTAAGCGACTATGAGCGAGTATACCGTAAGAACGATACACTTTATCTTCAAGCTCAATGCTTGAATTTTTCACAATTAATTCTCGCGCTGCCTTTTCCTGTTGAATTAATTGATGAATCACACTCGTTAAATCTGCAATAATATCTTCCTCAGATTTCCCTAGCGTCATCTGATTGGAAACTTGAAATATATTTCCTAAGGCTTCGCTGCCTTCCCCATATATTCCTCTTACAACTAAACCTAATTGCTGAATTGCCTGTATAATACGATTGATTCGTTTTGTTAAAACAAGTGCAGGCAAATGGATCATGACTGAAGCCCTTAATCCAGTTCCTACATTTGTAGGGCAACTTGTAACATAACCAAGTTTTTCATCAAATGCATATTCAACCACTTCTTCAAATACATTATCTATTTTGTTTGCACTTTGGAGTGCCTCAGATAATTGCAATCCTGGGAATAAGCACTGAATGCGCACGTGGTCTTCTTCATTCAGCATGACGCTTATATGCTCGCTCTCAGATAATATACAAGCTCCAAATTCTGTGTCGGCAAGATTTGGACTAATTAAATGCTTTTCTACTAAGACCCTCCGCTGAAGGGGAGTTAATTCGTTCATTTTTAATAACTCAAAGCTACCAAAATCCCTCGTCGTTTTATTCGCTAACTTTTGCTGAAATAACTCTGTAATCTGATTAGCTTCTTCAGCTGTTTGCATAATTGGAAAATGATAATTTTTCAAATTACGAGCTAAACGAATACGGGTGCTTAAAACAATGTCAGAATCCGATCCATCTCCCTTCATCCAAGGACTTATTGCTTCATTCATAATGCGATCGAGTGACATAGAACTACTCCCCCTCTCTATGTTCACTTATTTGTTTTTCAAGATTTCGAATTTGATCACGAATTTGTGCGGCCTGTTCAAACTCTTCTCTTTGTACATGCTGCTTTAAAGTTAGTTTTAGTTCATCTAATTCTTTTTTCAAGTGGATATTTCCTCCTATGTGCTTTGGAACTTTTCCACTATGCCTTGTATGACCACCATGCAATCGCTTTAACATAGGTTGTATTTGATCTTTAAACGCCTCATAACAAGAAGAACATCCAAAACGTCCAACCTTTGCAAATTGCTCATATGTCATTTTACAATCTGGACATCTCAATACTTTTGTACTTGAAAAAGTATTCTCCTTTTGTCCAAATGTTGCTGGCTCACCATTCAATAACCCTGCTAACAAGTCTTGAAAGGAGAAACTAGATTGTGATGATTGAAAGAAAGACGTATAGCCACTTTGTCCTGCACATTGCTCACAAAGATGAACTTCCGTCTTTTCCCCATTTACTACTTTTGTATAATGCAAGGTTGCTGGTCTCATATTACAGTTTTGACAAGTCATCTTTATCCCCACCTTTACAACAGGAACAATCAAAGCCCATAATGCTATTTATATTATGGGATTCCTTTTTCACTTAGTCGATTCTGGCAAATTATATGTTGTTTATAAAACCGAACGATCTTACTTCCAAAAACATTTCCTAACAAAAGTCATATTTATTTATATTTCAGCGTCTTTAACATTGCGCATAATATCCGTGCTCTAAGTTGATCCCGAGACGGTGCATCCATTAATAATACAGAGCGATCCAATACACTTAACATCAATTTTGCTTCTCTTTTTGTTATAATGCCTTCTTCTATTAAGCGTATAATCATACCTTCTGCATTACTTTGCGCGATACTATGCTCAATCATATGAAGCATTTGATCGATAATGTCTATATCATCATGCAGTTTGACTTTGATAATACGAATGTAACCGCCACCGCCCCTTTTGCTTTCCACTATAAATCCTCTTTCCAATGTGAAGCGGGTATTAATGACATAATTGATTTGAGATGGAACACAATCAAAGCGATCTGCGATCTCACTTCTCTTAATTTCAATTACATTGTTATTGCTTAAGTCAATAACTTGCTTTAGATATTGCTCAATGATATCAGATATATTTCTCATTTATCCGCCACCTTTATTGACTTTGACTATCTTTGACTTTAATTATATACGTATTAAAAAAATTTGCAACTCTTTTGCTCTTTCACTATCCTAACCATAATTTTCATTGTTTAATCATCATTGAAACGTTTATAAAACAAAAAAACACGAATCGATTGATTCGTGTTTAAATTGCTTGGCGACGTCCTACTCTCACAGGGGCAAGGCCCCAACTACCATCGGCGCTAGAGAGCTTAACTTCCGTGTTCGGTATGGGAACGGGTGTGACCTCTCTGCCATCAT
>NZ_JAKUEH010000019.1:0-62847 GCF_022662815.1 Bacillus cereus group sp. BfR-BA-01492 | reverse complement strand
TGAAGTCTTATTTGAGTATGTCCAAATATAGAAACTTGTATTCTATATCTAACAAAAATACTCCAGATGCTTTCAGCATCTGGAGTATTTTTGTTAACTTGATGGCTATGCTCATAGGGGCGTTTTTTTTTGACTGGATAACCACATTTTATGCATTGGATCCTGGTGTAAATGTAGATTGAGAAATATGATCTCAATCTACATTTTGTTTTAACTCCTTTATCGTGAATTAAATATTAAGTTCATGATATAGCTCGTTATGAAATGTTTTAACACTAAGTTTATATCCTTCACCGTAATCCCTCAAAAATAATACTTCTCACTTTGTAAGTCCTTCAAATTGAGTTATAATCAACTTGTTTAATATTTTCATTAATCTAAATTTTCTAAAATATTTTCGGTAAACAGGGGGAAGGTGATGAATGATGCAAAAGGAGAGAGGGACCGATTACACAGTAGAGGTGACTGCTGATGTTTTGATAAATATATTAGATCATTCATCGGATGAGATTTATGTTCTGGATAAGGATACGCGTATTGTTTATGTGAATAAAGTTTGCGAAAGGCATTACGGGTTAAAGCCGAGTGAAGTGATCGGAAGGTTGAATGAGGAGTTTGTGTTGAATAACTATTGGAAGCCGTCCATTGTTCCGATTGTTTTTAAAGAGAAGAAGCCTGTAACGATTAAGCAAACGACTTATACTGGCGGGGAGTTAATTACAACAGCTATACCTATTTTGAACAAGGAAAATGAAATTGAGCTTGTTGTGACGACAGCTCGTGAGCAAAATTATAAAACGATTATCATGGCTCCAGTAGAGCAAGAAATGGAGCATTCGCATGATGACAATTTATTTGGACAAACAATTCTTACAAATAATGAAAAAATGAAAAGTTTAATCAAATTTTGCGAGAAGATTGCTTCTACGGATACGACGCTGTTGATTCAAGGGGAGTCAGGAACGGGAAAAGGGGTATTGGCGAATTATATTCATCAAATGAGCAAACGGAGAAAAGGACCGTTTTTAACTGTCAATTGTGCGGCTATCCCAGAAGAACTTTTGGAGTCTGAGCTATTTGGATATTCTAAAGGGGCATTTACAGGAGCGAAAAGAAGCGGACAAGTGGGACTTTTTGAAACGGCTAATCATGGGACAATCTTTTTAGATGAAATCGGAGAAATTTCTCTTAAAGTTCAAGCAAAAATTTTACAAGTTATTCAAGAGCGTCAATTTATTCCTGTCGGAGGAAGAAACCTTAAAAAAGTAGATGTTCGCATTATTGCTGCGACGAATCAAAATTTATATGAAATGGTGCAACAGAAACAGTTTAGAGAGGATTTATATTATCGGCTTAATGTTATTGATATAAAGTTACCACCATTACGGGAACGAATGGAAGATGCGATTTCTTTAACATATTATTTTTTAAATAAATTTAATAAAAAATATCAAGTGAATCGTATTGTTTCTCAAGATGTACTTGATATGATTAGTAGATATTTGTGGCCTGGAAATGTGCGACAGCTTGAAAATGTAATCGAACGATTAGTGGTGACAAGCGACTCTGTTATTCAGTCATCTGATTTACCGGAAATGATTCTTCAGGCTGCTGAGACGAAACCGCGTTATTCACGCCCAGCTGCGTTAGATGCGGCACTAAGGGAATTGGAAGAGCAAATGGTAGTTCACTCATATAAGAAATTCAGAAGTACAAGGAAGGTAGCCGCTGATTTATCAATCAGTCAGACGAGAGCTTCTAAGTTAATACGTAAATAATGTAAAGACGCGATGTAGGTGCTAAAGAGGCAATGCTTTAAAGTATTGCCTCTTTGCGTTTTACTAGTAAAGTGAATCGAAAATAACTCGTGTGAGTTGCATTCACTTCGTTTTTTAGAAGAAGAATTTGAAAGGATGGCAGAATGATAGGATGAATAATGAAATGAAACTTGGCACGTATTTTGCAATAGAAAAGATACATATTCGAAAAACTAAAAAATGAAAGGGGTTTCAATTATGGCGTTCAATAAAGTGCAAAACGCTACTACCCGAACATTTGAAAGAGTGCTTCCGTATGATTTGTATACAAATCCAGAAGTTGTAAGAGAAGAAAAAGATAAGATTTTTTCGACATCATGGCAACTTGTTGGTCATGTGAGTCAGGTGCAAAATGCAGGTAGTTTCTTTACGACAGAAGTAGCGGGGAGCCTATTCTTGTCATTCGAGGTAAGGATGAGGTTGTGCGGGCATTTTATAATGTTTGTCCGCACCGGGCAACGAAGTTAGAAAAAAATGAGGCAGGACAGAAGAAAATTTTACAATGCGGGTATCATGGCTGGAGTTTTCATTTAGATGGTAAATTGAATCGGGCTCCTAATTTTAAAGGGGATGATCAGGGCTGTGTCGCGAGCGCTTGTTTACGTTCGGTACGAATGGAAATTGCAGAATCATTAATCTTTGTAAACTTAGATGATAACGCTGCCCCTCTTATGGAATCGTATGGTGATTTTTTTGAGAAATTAAGTAAATTTCCGTTTCTTAGTAAATTGAAGAGAACGCATGATAAAAAACGAGTGATTCAAGCAAACTGGAAGGCTTTTATTGATAATTATTTGGAATGTGATCACTGCCATACTGCACATCCGAGTTTTGTGGCGACGCTGGATATGAAGGATTATCAAATTATTACGTGTGAGAATTATTCTGTTCAAGGTTCGATGGTAAAGCCGAACAAAAATTACGGGTCTGTTGATTTAAATGAGGCGGAAATGCAAGGGGGAAGCTTCTATTGGTTATGGCCAAATCTTATGATTACAATTTATCCTGGTCCTGGCAATATGGCGACGATTCAAATGATTCCCATTGATCATGAGACGACATTAGGCGTGTACACGTATTATTTTAGAGATGAAAACTTAACACAAGAGGAAAAGGATTTAGTTGCTTTTGCAGAACAAGTGCGAAATGAAGATGTCGAGCTTGTCGAGCTGGAGCAAATTGGCTTTCGTTCTCGTGCATTTCAAAAAGGAATTTACTCTGCATCTGAACAAGCTGTTGTGCAGTTTCATGAAATGGTGCTAGAGGCTTTAGAAAAATAATGTTTCAGGTTGGGGGAGAAGGAGAATTGAAAAAGCATTTGTTCATTAACGGGAAACAAATGGAGACAAAGGAGTACGCACCACTTTACTCACCGTATACAAGGGAGAAGATTGCAGAAATTGCGGTGGCAAGTCGGGAGCAGGTGAAGCAGGCAGGCTATTATGGTAGCTGATGAAGCAAAGTCTGTCATAGCAAATATGCCGGCATATCAACGAGCTGAGATTTTAGAAAATGTCGTTCATTTATTGAAGGAACAAGTAGATCAAGCAGCTGAAATGATTGCGCAAGAAGCGGCGAAACCAATTGTCTTTGCGAAAGCGGAAGGAGTACGTACCATTGAGACGTATAAGTTTGCGGCTGAAGAGGCGAAAAGAATTCACGGGGAAACCATTCCATTTGATGCGGCATCTGGAGGGGTCGGTAGATTCGGGTATACGGTTCGAAAGCCGATTGGTGTTATTGGAGCGATTACCCCTTTTAATTTTCCTATGAATCTAGTCGCTCATAAGGTAGGGCCAGCTATTGCGGCAGGTAATACGATTGTGTTGAAACCAGCTTCCAAAACCTCTTTGTCCGCTTTATTTATTGCTGAGTTGTTCCAACAAGCAGGATTGCCAGATGGTGTATTCAATGTTGTGACAGGGGCGGGAAGAACGGTAGGAGATGCAATTGTAGAGGATGATAGGGTCAGTATGGTTACTTTTACTGGAAGCCCTAGTGTTGGAATTGGGGTTCGCAATAAAGCTGGATTGAAACGAACAACGTTGGAGCTTGGTTCAAATGCGGCAGTTATTATTGACTAGGGCGTAAAGATTGATAGTATCATGGAGCGCTGCGTTATGGGGGCATTCTCTAATCAAGGGCAAGTATGTATTTCGCTGCAAAGAGCATATGTCCATGAAGAAGTATACGAAGAGTTTGTTACAAAGTTTGTAGAAGCAACCAAAAAACTAAAGCTAGGCGATCCCCTTGATTCAGAAACAGATATTTCTGCTTTGATTTCACCAGAAGATACGGATCGTTCTCTAAGCTAGATTGAAGAAGGAAAACAAAAAAATGCTAAGGTCGCGATAGGTGGAAAAATACAAGGAACAGTACTTGAGCCAACGGTTATGTTAGATGTTGCGCCGGAATTAAAGGTGTCTTGTAAGGAAGTATTTGCTCCTATTGTGTTAGTAAATAAGGTAGCATCTGTGGATGAGGCTATTTCTTATGTGAATGATTCGCGTTATGGGCTCCAGGCAGGGATTTATACAGAAAATGTAACAAATACTTTGAAAGCAGCGGGAGCATTGCACGTGGGGGCAGTTATGATTAACGATGTTCCAACATTCCGCGTCGATCACATGCCTTACGGCGGTGTGAAAGAAAGTGGTACAGGAAGAGAAGGAATAAAGTACGCCGTTGAAGAAATGACAGAATTGAAATTAATTGTTTGGAATCAAAACGAATACGGTAGTTCATTTAAGAGGAAGAAGGGTTTTTCATGAAAACATTGAAAGTAGCTGTTATTGCTGGAGACGGAATTGGTCCTGAAGTAATGGAGGAAAGTGTGAAAGTACTGCAAACAATTGCAAATGTAAGTCAGCAATTTAAGTTTGAATTTACTTATTTTCCATGGGGGTGCGAATTTTATTCCAAGCACGGAAAAATGATGGATGATGATGGGATTGAACAACTGAAGGCGTTTGATGCGATTTATTTAGGTGCTGTAGGGTTTCCTGGGGTACCTGATTATATCTCGCTTTGGGATTTGCTTTTGAGAATTCGTCAAAGTTTCGATCAATATGTAAATATACGTCCTGTCACTTTATTAAAAGGTGCTCCTTGCCCGTTAAAAGATGTAAAGCGTGAAGATATTGATATGCTCTTTATTCGGGAAAATAGTGAAGGAGAGTACGCGGGTGCTGGCGATTGGTTATATAAAGGGAAAGAACATGAGGTTGTTTTACAAAATAGTGTGTTTTCTCGTAAAGGAACGGAGCGCATTATTCGTTATGCATTTGAAGTAGCGCGAAAGGAAGGGAAATCTTTAACGAGCATTAGTAAAGGAAATACCCTGAATTATTCAATGGTTTTTTGGGATCAAATCTTTGAAGAGATTAGTAAAGAATATCCGGATGTGAAAACAGCTTCTTATTTAGTAGATGCAGCTGCAATGTTGATGATTAAAGAGCCGCACCGGTTTGAGGTTGTTGTGAAATCGAACTTATTTGGTGATATTTTAACGGATTTAGGAGCGGCTCTTGCCGGTGGTTTAGGCTTGGCAGCAGGAGCAAATATTAATCCTGAAAGACAGTATCCATCGATGTTTGAGCCAATTCATGGTTCGGCGCCTGATATTGCAGGGAAACAAATTGCCAATCCTTTAGCGGCAATATGGTCAGCAAGCCAAATGCTCGATTTTTTCGGATACGAATCTTACGGAAAATTAATACTAGATGCATTGGAACAGACTTTGATAGAGGGGAAAGTTTTGACACCAGATATGGGGGGAACTGCTTCTACATCAGATGTTGGAAACCGCATAGTGGAGATTTTAACATCTCTTATTCTTATTCAAACGCATGAAAGCGTGTAAGTAGAGAGGAATGCTTCCATACTCGGCAGGGGATATGAAAAAATTCTTGCCGAGTTTAGGGCATTCTTTTATAGAAAGACAATGAATCTATTGAATGTATTTCTGAAGCGCTTTCAAATAAGTGCTCGTAAACTACGTTGTATTTTATCCTGCTATTTATACCATATAAAGTGTGAAATAGATGAGAAGAACGGCTTGTAATCTGGGGGAGCACGGATGGAAGGTTCACTTTATTTTTTCTATGAAATTCACAGTATGAAGAGAATAAACAGCTAGAAAGAGTCTTGCCAATTTTGAGGAGGAGGAGCTTTTCATGAAGAAAGTTTTCATTTGGATATTAGGATTGCTTCCTGTTGTTGGTTCATTCACGGTTGTAAACAGAATTGAGCCATATGTATTTGGTTTACCTTTCATTGTATTTTGGGCGGCTGCTTGGCTAATTTTAACTTCTGTCTGTTTATATGTGATGAGCATTATTCAAGATCGGCAGGAGGGGAAGCTTGATGAATAGTGCTATATTTATATTGATAGGCACCTTTTTACTTACCTTTTATTTAGGAATGCATGCTCGTAAAGGGCGAGAAATGCAGCTGGAACAATGGGCGGTAGGAAATCGGAATTTTGGTTCTGTTATTATGTTTGTTTTAATGGTTGGCGAAATTTTTACGACGTATGTATTTCTTGGTGGAAGTGGTGGGGCTTATCGAATGGGAGGGCCGATTATTTATATTTTTAACGCATTTTGTTATATTGTCCCATTTTGGATTCTTCCCCCTATTTGGCGCTATGCAAAGAAACATACACTTCTTACGCAGTCTGACTTTTTTGCGAAAAAATATAATAGCAAACCTCTAGGTTTATTAGTAGCGGTCGTTGGGATTGTTTCCATGATTCCTTATATTGTTTTGCAGTTAAAGGGGCTTAAGATTATTGTATCGGAAGCTTCATATGGTATGGTTTCCCCTAATTTAGCCGTTTGGATTGGCATGATTGCCGTCACTATATTCGTTTCACTGTCCGGTATACACGGTTCAGCATCCACAGCCATCTTAAAAGATATTCTCCTTCTCATTGTCATTTTATTTTTAGGTATTTATTTACCTTATCATTATTACGGCGGTATTAAGCCAATGTTTGAAACATTGGATGCAACTAAGCCGGAGTTTTTACTAATTCCGAAAGAAGGGTACAGTATATCGTGGTATATTTCTACTTGTATTACGATCGGGTTAGGACAATATATGTGGCCACAATGTTTCGGGGCTAGTTTATCATCAAAGGATGAGCGGACATTGCGAAAAAAATGCTGCTATTTTACCGCTGTACCAAATTATATTAGTGTTTATCTTATTTATCGGCTTCACAGCCCTGTTGCAAATTCCAAACTTACAAGGTGCAGATACCGATTTGGCGTTATTTAAAATTGCAAAAGCAACCTTTGATCCGTGGGTAGTCGGAGTAATCGGAGCGGCAGGTATTTTAACAGCACTTGTTCCATGCTCTATGTTATTACTGACAGCATCAACCATTTTATCAAAAAATATTTATAGGGCAATGAGACCAAATACAACGGATGCACAGATTGGACGATTGACTCGTATATTTGTTCCGATTGTTGCGCTAATCGCTGTATTTTTTACGTTTTATGGTGGAAGCAGCATTATTGCATTGTTGATTATGGCTTATAGTTTTGTATTGCAATTATTTCCACCGTTGTTTTGTAGCTTATGGAAAAGGAATCCGATTAATAAAGTAGGTGCTTCTGCAGGGATTATAGCTGGCGTCATTATCGTTGCATATATCACTATAAAACAAGCGACGATGGGAACATTCTTTCCACAAGCTCCGCAGTTTATAAAAGACATTGATGTCGGCATAGCGGCTCTTGTAGTGAACATAGTAATCATGTTTGTTGTCAGTGTTGTTATAAATAAAGGAAAGGAAAAATCAGAGCCTGAGATTACGTTGCAAAAAACAGTATAGATTCTTGAAGAAGAAAACTAGCTGAAAGAAACGATGTGTTCACAGTTGGGTTAGATTTTTTTATCCCGCATTAACGGGCAGTAAGACTCCCACCTCAAGATTCAGAGAAAAGCAAGGAAGATAGGTGGGAGTAGGGCTGCCCGTAACAGCCCGATTGGTGAGGGCTCATAATCAGTGGGGGATGAAGAAAACCCCCACTGATTAAAGTTTCACTTTATGAGAGTACATGATTAAGAACATAAAATATGTTACAAATACAAAAATGAAACCGTTCTGTATGTGTCGAATATTCCCCGTTTGTCATTTGAAAATGATCTCCCAATATGAATCTTTAATACGAATGAAAGTTAAGATATATGCAAAATTTTCAATTTTTGTTATAAAATAAGAATGTTGAGAAAAAAATAAAGGGATTAAGGGGAAAGGTGGAAATGCAGCATGAAGATTAAACAGTTTATGAGCGTTTGTTTTGCCGCTATTCTTACGGTAGGTTTTGTAAGTGGTTGCAGTTCATCTGAAAGTGCGACGGAAGTAAAAGAAAATAAGGTATACGAAGTTGGGGATACAGGGAAAACACAAAATGTTGAGCTGAAATTGGAAAGTGCGGAATTTGTCTTACCAGAACAATTTACGAAGCAAACAAATGATAGAATTTTAAAGGTGAATGTAAGTTTGAAAAATAAAGGTGATAAGGTAATTAAAATGTTGCCACAAGATTTTTATCTCTACCAAAAAGATGAGAAAACCAACCTGTATTATACGACAGATCCAAATATGTTAAAAGGGGGAGACGTCGATAAGGGGAGAAAAGTATCTGGAGCTATTTATTATGATGTGAAAGATTCGTCTTCTTATGAATTGGTTTATAAAAAGTTCGTAATGGAACCGAAAAAAGAAAAAGAAGAGAAAATTTCATTTAAAATTCAAGGAAAAGAATTGGCGAAAAAAGCAAAAGAGTTACAAAGACCTGCTGAGGCTTTGAGCGCATATTTAAATGCAGCCTTCTATGATAAAGATTCTGATAAAATTAATGATTTATCAGGTGAAGATGGGACTGCGTTTGTGAAAGAAGTAGAATCTTCTTTTAAAAGTACAAATGATAGAATCTTTAACAATCAAATCGATGAGCAAGGGTTGTTAAATTACTTTAAAGCTTTAAAAACAGCATTCCAAAAAAATGTGAAATTTGAAACGAAAGTAATATCCCAAAATGGAGATAAAGCGCAAGTTGAATTAAAAGCGAAGCCAATTATATTGAACGATTTGAGCTCTAAAGTTCAAAGTGAAGGGATGACAATCGCAAATCAAAACCCAAATATCACGGAAGAGGAGCTAACGAAGAAATTATTCGATTATGCAGTACAGTTAATACCAGAAGCAAGACCTAGTGATACGGAAGAAATAGTTAAAATTACTATGCTGAAACAAGGAAAAAATCAATGGCGTTTAGATACAGCCTCCGCAAATCAAATTATGAAAGTATTTATTAAATAATCGTAGTAAGCATTTTGTGTCTCTTATATGTCAACGCCGAATAGTAACTATGAACTAGGCGTGTGTAGACGGGAAAGCTATTGATATAGAAAGACAGATTATCGCATGAAAAGTACAAAACTTTGGAGATAATAAAATGTAACTGTTTGATGGTGAGAATTTCTAAACATCCCATTTCGTAAAACAAAAATAAACGTAGGAAAAGGATTAGGTGCTGCAACCTAGTCCTTCTCCTAATAAGAGCGCGTAGAAACATCATTGAATTAAAATGGATTCTGACCATTTGTGTATGTATTGAAAAGTTAGCTGTTATCTCAATACTGAGGCAAACTCTGCCGATTTTGTTATTTGAGCGCAATCCAGTATGTATAAAGAGAGGCAGCGCCATCCGATAGATATGGTAAGTGTTCTTTCAACTTGTGAGATTCGTAATGTTCAAATTTCAGCATATCTTTTCATGTTAACGAGAATTTTATTTTGTTAGTTTGCTAGTAATGTGGCGGTCCTCTTATTAAAGGGAAACAGTAGAAGAAATGTAGTTTTTTATATCATGCTTTACAAAGTAGTTGTCTGTGCAATTCATTATGATTCCGAAGCTACAAATATTTTAGAATTTGTTCAATATTGCATAATTTATTTTCGAAATCTTGTGCTATGATGAACCTGTAATTGAAATGTAACTCTTACATTTTGTCCAAGTATTGGTTATAGCGGTGTAGATAAAAGTTGTTAGATGGACTCATTGAAATTCTAAAATATGAAAGGAAGATCGCATATGAAAGCAGTAGTGGTTAATAAAAACAGCAAAGCAAACATTGAAGTTATCGAAAAAGAATTGCGCCCGTTACGAGCAGGCGAAGCGTTAGTAGATGTAGAGTATTGCGGAGTTTGTCATACTGACTTACACGTTGCCAATCATGACTTTGGTAACACGGATGGTCGCATTCTTGGGCACGAGGGCATAGGAATTGTAACGAAAATTGCGGATGATGTTACTTCACTTCAGGTTGGTGACCGTGTAAGTATCGCATGGATGTTCCAATCTTGTGGTCGTTGTGAATATTGCGTAACTGGTAGAGAAACATTCTGTCGTGAAGTTAAGAATGCGGGTTATACAGTAGATGGCGGTATGGCTGAACAATGTATCGTTACTGCTGATTATGCGGTAAAAGTACCAGAAGGATTAGATCCTGCTCAAGCATCATCCATCACATGTGCCGGTGTAACTACATATAAAGCGATTAAAGTATCCGATATTAAACCTGGCCAATCTATCGTAATCTACGGTTGTGGTGGATTAGGTAACCTTGCTGTCCAATATGCGAAACATGTATTTGGTGCAAAGGTTATTGCAGTAGATATCAATGACGACAAATTAGCATTGGCAAAAAAGGTTGGTGCGGATATGACAATCAATCCAACTACTCAAGGTCTTGCTGATAAGATAATTCAAGAGGCATTTGGTGGTGCTTATGCTGCTGTAGTAACAGCAGTTTCTAAAGTGGCCTTCAACTCAGCAGTTGATGCAGTCCGTGCTTGCGGTAAAGTCGTTGCGGTAGGTTTACCAGTAGAAACTATGGATTTAAGTATTCCACGACTTGTGTTAGATGGAATTGAAGTAGTAGGTTCTTTAGTTGGTACTCGTAAGGACTTAGAAGAAGCATTTATGTTCGGTGCAGAAGGCAAAGTAGTGCCGGTTGTTCAAACTTGTTCATTAGATGAAGTACAAGATGTATTCGAAGAAATGGAGCAAGGTAAGATTCAAGGTCGTATGGTAATCGATTTTAAACAGCATAAGTGTAATTGTTAGTGAAAACAAATTTATTTTGTTTTCACGATTGTTGGTGCGGTTCTCTTAGTAAATATGAAAATGGGATTAGTCTAGTATGAAATGAAGTCACTAAAAACTCCATTTGGTTTCACTCGGCGAGATATTCACCGATTCAATCGACGAATATCTCGCTTCTTTATTTTATAATAGAAAGATTAAATCAACGAGCAATCTAATTACAACATACATTCTATTCTTTTGATAAATCACTACACCGAAGATGAAAGATATCATCTTTTTCTCTTATTTTCTCCGAATACCAATTGTTCTTCCAGCTTGTTTCGGTTTTTGTAAACTTTTATGTGATTTGCCAAGCCTTTCAATACGCGTGTAAATCTCAGGTGGGAAAGGGGCAGGGCGGCCTTTGTTCATATCCATGCCCATCAACATTTGTTCACTCGTTGCGAGTAGTTCTCCTTGTTCATTTTCCATTGTGAAAAAGATATGCAATCGTTTGGAGTCATAATCTAACAGCTGGATTTTGACTTGAAGGGCTTGTCCTTCATGAGCCTCAGCTATATAGCAAAGGTGCGTTTCCAATGTGTAAATGGAATATTGCTGATTGTTACGAAAATCAGCATGGATTCCTAATTCAATCATGAATTGGTCTACGGCCTTGCTGAAGACGACAGCGTAGGCCGCATCTGTCATATGCCCATTATAGTCGATCCAATCTTTTTGGACGTTTTCTTTTAAGAGCGGGTTTTCCATTTGAGGCAATTGAATTTCTCCTTTCCTGTTAGAGCTTTCCGTTTAAGTTTGCTCCTGGCCAATATTTTTCAAGTAATTGAATCAGCTCAATTAAGAATTTATCACGACGTTGTTCTAGTTCTGTCATGGAATGTCCAGTTGTTTGCGCTTCACATCCTGCAACGACTTGATTGGTTAGTTCGGTAGTTAGTTCTGGTGCGACTAATTTCGTCCATGGCAGTTGTAAGGCTGGACCAAATTGCTTCAGCATATGTCTCATTCCTTGTTCACCACCTGCAAGATGAAGGGTGAGAAACGGTCCCATAAGTGCCCAGCGCAATCCTGGGCCATATATAATCGCTGCGTCCACTTCTTCTGTTGTGGCAACACCGTCATTGATAAGGTGTAGTGCTTCGCGCCATATCGCTTCCATAAGGCGGTCAGCAACATGGCCTTCCACTTCTGTTGAAATGACAAGCGGTTTCATATGAATAGATTGATAAAATTGCTCTGCAATTTTTATCGTTTCAGGAGAAGTAGCTTTTCCGCCAACTACTTCTACGAGTGGAATTAAATAAACGGGATTGAATGGATGTGCAACAATGACGCGTTCCGGTCGTTGGCAATCTTCTTGTAACGTACTTGGCTTTAGTCCGGAAGTGCTTGAGGCAATAATGGCTTCCGGTTTAGTGAAACGGTCAATTTCAGCTAAAACGTTTCTTTTTAACGCTTCTCGCTCAGGGACATTTTCTTGAATTAAATCGGCATCTGCTACAGCTTTTGCTAAGTTTGGTTCGAACGTAAGTCTATCTTTAGAAGCTCCTTTTGCTAATCCTTGTTTTTCAAGTGCTGGCCAAGCATTCTCTACACTTTGTCTCATACGTATTTCTGCATGTTCTGCTACGTCAGTTGCAACGACATCATAGCCTTGTGATAGAAAACGAGAAATCCATCCATTTCCAATAACACCTGTTCCAACAACGGTTACTTTTTTCATCATATTTGCGCTCAAATTATTCCGCCTTTCCATAAGGATTTCTTAATCCTAGCTGTTTCCGTGTTTCTTCTGGTGTCATGGGTGTAGCACCTAATCCGTTCATGCTTGTGACAACGCGGTCTACTAACTGTGCATTTGTTGCAAGCACGCCTTTATCTAAATAAAGGTTATCCTCCAGTCCTACGCGAACATTTCCGCCTAGAAGGATGGACTGAATCGCCATTGGTAGTTGCATCCGGCCAATTCCAAATGCTGACCAGTGAGCATTTTCAGGAAGTTTATCGCGCATATACAGCATTGTTTCTGCATCTGCATCTGCTCCCCATGGGATTCCGAGGCAAAATTGGAACATCGGATCACCATCGATAAGGCCTTCTTCTATTAATTGTTTCGCAAAGCGAACATGACCGGTATCAAAGCACTCTAGTTCAGGTTTCACACCGCTTTTTTGAATGAGGAGCGCTTGCTTGCGTAGCCAATCTGTTGGACTGACGTAAAGTTGGTCACCAAAATTTAGACTTCCACAATCTAATGTACAGATTTCGGGTAATAAAGCTTCTACAGGCTCATGACGCTCTTCTGGTGTTTGCATATCCGTTCCAGGACCACCGATTGCCGGATCCTCTTGGCTCGGAATCCAATCACCGCCGCCTCCAGCCGTAATATTTAAAATAACATCTGTATCGGATTCTCGAATTCTTTCCACTACTTCTCTAAATAAAGCAAGATCATGACTTAGCGCTCCCGTTTTTGGATCACGTACATGGATATGAGCGATTGTGGCACCGGCCTTCGCAGCTTCAATGGATGCTTGTGCGATTTCTTTCGGGGTAACTGGTACGTGTGAGCTTTTTTTCGTCGTTTCTCCAGCTCCTGTTACTGCGCATGTTACGATTACATTTTGATTCATGTTATCTCCTCCTTTTTTCATCCTGTACGAACGGGCACTTATAAATTAAGAGAAGCGAAAGTGCCTGACTCGTTCAATGAACCATGAGTGAGAATACGGATGGTTCATTCATTTTTTTGAATCCCTTCCATTTTAAAACTAATAATTCGAAATAGAAAGATATTTCTTGAAATAACAACATCTTAAACGGAGATTATTTTTCAAACAATTCAACTTAACTTTTATTCTGTAAATGAATGAAGCAAGCAATTAAAACCTATTTTGTTCCTTTAATATGTAACAAGAGATATGAAAATACGGTAAAATATTGGTAATGAATGAAGGGGATAGAGTGCTGATTTTCCCGAATTATTGCATTTTCTCTCTTGATTGTTGCAGTCGTTTTTACGTAGAGGATTTGCTAGTTTACTCTTTGTTTCTATGATTTAGCTAAAGGGATATTTGTATAGATTAGGAGGAAAGAGAATGAAAATTGTATGTATAGGAGATAGTTTGACAGAAGGATTAGGTGTTGAGAAAGGAAAATCTTGGCCAATAGTTTTAGCGGAGTTAGGAAAATTTGACGTTATAAATAGAGGGATTTCTGGTGATACAACAGCGGGTATGCTCGGCCGTTTTTATCACGAAGTTATCAATGCTCAGGCTACGCATTGCATCATTATGGGTGGTCATAATGATCTATGGTGGGACATGCCGATCAATATAATGTTAGCCAATGTATACAGTATGGTAAAACAGTCACTTCATCATAATATTACGCCGATTATCGGAATTCTTATTCCGCTCTATATGGAAGGAATTAGTCGTCAAAGCGTTGGGGAACCCATCGCTGGTTATGAAGTGTTTCAGCATAAGCAATCTCAATTTATTCATGATGTAAAACATATGGCGAGAGAAAACGGATGGCATTATATCGACTTTTATCGTCTGTACATGAATGAAAGAGAGGATGTGAATTCTTCTTATTTTGTAAAGACGGACGGTATTCATCCGAATGAAGATGGGCATCGGGATATGGCGGCGTTTGTATGGGAAGAGCTTAAGAAATGGTATCCATCTTATTTGTCTTGATGAACTGATATGGATAAGAACCCCTTATAACTCCCTACTAATACATAAATCATTAAAAAGAAACAAAATAAAAAACAACGACAAGCTTTTCTTCGAAGAATAGTAGTCGTGAAAAAATATACAATCATCCCGCCAAACTTCCTCGTTGATTCCTATATACATGATGGAACGATTTATTACATATGTTTCATTAAGGAATGGAGGAATCGAAATGGCAGTGTATCGTAATGTACAGGTGAATTTTTGGCAGGATGATTTTGTGATTGATTTAACGCCGGAGGAGCGCTATTTTTATCTTTATTTGCTGACTTGTTCGAAGACGACACAATGCGGGATTTATCCACTTCCGAAACGTTTGGCAGAGATGGAAACAGGCTATAATCGGGAGACGGTTGAGAAGCTATTGACGCGCTTTATTGAGTATGGAAAGATATTGTATGATGCGGAGACGAAGGAAGTATACGTTGTAAATTGGCTACGTTATAACCCGGTTACAAATACGAATATCGAGAAGTGTGTGTTACGCGAGTTAAAGACTGTGAAAAGTGTAGCGTTTATAAAGAGATTTTTGAAAAAATGCTTGGAGGAGAAAATGAATATTCCGCTACTCTTAGAGCATTTCGGCTCTCCGTATGATCTGTCTGATATTGTTACGCCAAAATTGATTGAGCAATATAGATCTGAAGAGGAAGTAGAGGAAGAAGAGCCAGAAAGTGATATATTTACGTTTTATGAACAGCACTTTGGCAGTGTATCGCCTTATGTGGCGGAGGAATTGAGCGAGTGGATGGCGGATTTATCGGAGGAGCTTGTGTTAAAGGCACTCCAGATTGCTTTTGAAAATAATAAACGGACAATTGCTTATGTGAAGGGGATTTTGCGAGAGTGGCATAGAAAGGGCTATACAAAGCTGAGTGAAGTAGAAGAAGCGGAAGCAAAGTTTCGAAAGAAGGAACTTCATGGCGTGCGTGAGACAGAGAAGTTTTTGGCGGAGTGTGAAGAGTGGGAGAAACATGCACCATCTGAAGAGGAATTGCAGAAGTTCTTGCAAGAGAATGGGTGGAGGCCGTGAGCATTCAAAATGTGGAAGCTGAACAGACCGTACTAGGGGCTTTGCTGCTTGAAGGCGAGCGAATGAAAGAATGCCGACTTACGAAGCAGCACTTTTCTACAGTGATACATCAAGCGATCTTTAAGATGATGCGAGAAATAGTGGATGGCGGGCAGCCGCTTGATATTGTTACGCTTGTGTCTAGGATGGATCCTCGTTTTTTGAAGGAAGTTGGTGGTGTTGAATATTTTGTAAATATGATAGAGAGTGTCCCAACCATAGCAAACTTCTCCTATTATGAGGGGCTTGTTTGGAGCGCGTGGAAAATGAATCAGGCTGGGAGTGTAGCACATCATATGTGTGAACAGCTTCTTGCGGAGAAGGATGAGAGAATTATTGGTGAGACAATTACGAGACTTTGTGAACTGGAAGAAGGAATTGATACGCTTGATTTTGATTTGAAGGATACGCTGGTAAATCTGTATGAGGAACTTCATGAAGATACAGATGAGATAACGGGGATTCGGACAGGTTTTACAGCGTTAGATAAAATGACATGTGGCTTGCAGGAAGGCGACTTCGTTGTAATTGGGGCACGACCTTCCATTGGAAAAACGGCGTTTGCTTTAAATATTGCACTTCATGCGGCGAAAACAAGTGCAGCCGCTGGAATCTTTTCTTTAGAAATGAGCAATAAACAACTGTTAAAGCGGATGGTTTCCTGCTTAGGTGAAGTATCTGGGGGAAGGTTAAAGAATCCGAAGCACCGTTTTACAATGGAAGACTGGAAAAAAACGAGTCAGGCATTTGCAGAAATTGGGGATTTACCTTTAGAAATCTATGATAAAGCAGGTGTTACAACGCAAGAGATTTGGATGCAAGTGCGGAAGCTGAAGAGAAAGTATGAAGGAAAAAAGTTACTTGTGATCATTGATTACTTACAGCTGATTACAGGAGACTCAAATTATAGAGGAAATCGGTTTCAAGAAATGAGTGAAATCTCTCGCAAACTAAAAGGGATGGCACGTGATTTAAATGTATGTATAATCGCATTGTCACAATTGTCCCGCGGAGTAGAATCCCGGCAAGATAAACGTCCGTTTTTATCTGACTTAAGGGAAACGGGGCAAATTGAACAAGATGCGGACTTGATTATGCTTATGTACCGAGAAGATTATTACAATAAGGAAACGGAGCATAAAGATATGACAGAAATTCAAATCGCAAAGCATCGAAACGGGCCTGTTGGAGGGATAAAGCTGCGGTTTTTGAAGGAGTATGGGAAGTTTGTATATGAGGAATAAATGAAGGCGAAGAGTAAACAGGAATAAGAAAGCTTTTGAATGAAATATCGATAAAAATAGTTTTCAATCATTTATAAATTGGTTCTATAAGTTTAGATTGTTCAACACTTATAGAACCAGTTTTCTTTTTATCCCGCTATTTGAGGGTAGTAAGACGTCCATCTCAAGATTTAGAGGGAAGCCAAGGAAGATAGGGGGAGCCTTACTGACCGTAAAAGCCCAATTGGTGAAGACTAATGATTAGAGAGGAACGAAGAAAACCCCACTGATTAAAGTTTCATTTTATTAGTGTTGATTATTTACGCTTATTATAGGGAGTTCAAAATGAATTGACGATTTCTACAACTAAAACTATCTTCAGCATAGGCTTCTTTTTTTATATGAAACGTTATAACTATAGGATGGCAATAAAAATCTAGATAAATTTTCTCAATATTCTGTATACTAAAAATATGTTAGGATGAAGACAAAAAGATAAAAGGGGGGAACGAAATGAATATTCAATTAAAAGAAAATGAAAGAGTTAAACAAATGTTAAACAAATGGCATCATGAAATTCGTAAAAGAAATATAGAAAAATCTCGTGAATTAAAAAGTGAAATTGAAACATATATTCATAATGTAAATGATGATCAAAATGTGCATTTACATTATGCTTTATTAAAGTTTAGATTTCAGTATTTAATAGATAGTTTGAGTATCGGTAAAGATAGCTTTAATAAAATAGAAGAGTTTGGAAAACCAACTGATCCTCTATTATCGTATTACTATCACTTTTTTAAAGCGATGCATTTAACTATGACTGGTGAATATAGTTTGGCTAAAAATCAATATGAGGAAGCAGAAAAGAAACTGCAACATATTTCGGATGAATTAGAACATGCAGAATTCTACTTTAAGCTTTCTACATTCAGTTGCCATAATCAACAATATGTTTTAGCTTTAAAACAAGCATCTAAGGCTAAAGAAATTTTTTCTAAACATCGCGATCACGAATTAAATATTGGGTACTGTGATAACCTGTATGGTTTAGCATGTATTCACTTGAAAGAATACGAATTAGCTGAAGAACATTTGATTTCTGCTTTAGATATATTTAAAAAACACGGTGACGATCATGCAAGCTTATATAGTCGTCATAACTTAGGGTTCCTATACGGTAGCCAGAATTTATCAGAATTAGCAGTTCGTCATATATCTGAAGTGATTGCTAAAATACCAAATAACTATAAAGCAATTTTAATTAAGGCATGCGAACTGGAAAAACTAGATAATAATAACGAAGCAAGAGAACTTTTTGAAAAAGGTTTAACAATTAGCGCTGATTTACAGAATAAAGAATATCAACACCATTTCCAAATTTTAAAAGGTATACATGAAAATATTTCAGGAGAAGAATTAGAACCATTGATAATGGCAGGTAATGAATATTTCAAACAAGAAAATTTATTTGAATATATTCAAGCATATAATGAAAAATTAGCAATAAAATTTTACAAGGAAGAAAATCATTTAAAAGCAAGTAAATACTTTTATTTAGGCTTAGAAGCAAAAGATGTAACACAAGAAAAGGGGGCTTTAAAATGAAGAAGATCATTTACTTATTAGTAGGCGTTGCAGCAGCTTTCACCTTAACTATAGGGAGTGCAGGTGTTTCTAAGGAAACTCAAATGTCAGCTGAAGACGTTACACAATATTCTCACGGACATACTGGTGGTTGATAAAACTATAAGCTTATCACTATAAACATATGGTGATATCTTATTTCATTGAAATATCAATTGATAACCTAGAGAGTTGATGGATAAAAAACCTATTTTTTGCAAAATAGGTTTTTTATATTGTATTCTATTTGATTTTGTACTTTTAACAGCATATAACTATATTCTATAACTTCTGAGTTATATTGTATTTTTTTCTTTTATTTTATCCCGCTATTTTAGGGCAGTAAGACTCCCACCTCAAGATTCAGAGAGAAGCAAAGAAGATAGGTGGGAGTAGAGCTGCCCGTAACAGCCCGATTGGTGAGGGCTCATAATCAGTGGGGGATGAAGAAAACCCCCACTGATTAAAGTTCCACTTTATCTGTAAGGATGTAATTGTTGTTCATTTAAGGGTGAATTTGTAAGGAAAGAAATACACCTTTTGCTTGCAAAAAATATCGATCTGCATGAAAACAAAACGGTGATAAATGTAAAAAAGTATTATAAAACCCAATGCGTCTTTTCTTAAGTATAGTGCGAGTTGTTTTTATTTTTTGTTATTTGGCATGCATCTTATGTATTTTGATAGAACGGTACTTGAGTGCGATTAGTATGGGAACAAAGGAACATCTGTAGTGGGAAATCACTTTATTGATGAGCAAAGTAATATTTCTGTACAAGGCTTATTATATGAGACCTACCGTTATGTTTTTGAATCGTTATTTTTCCACCATACGATTGTTTCTTCAATCCCGGAATGAATATCATATGATGGTTTCCAGTTTAGTTCATATTTTAAACGTGTAACACTTACGCCGATAAATAAAGGTTCATCCTTTGGAAAAGGAATTGCACCTAACTTAATTAAATGTTCTTTATTCATTTTGTTTGCGATTATATTCGCAATTTCTTTAATTGGAATAGAGTGGCCAGAAGCTATGTTAACCGTGCCTGTAATTTGAGAATGTAATAGTGATACAAGGGCGTTAGCAACATCGCTTACATGGAGGAAATCTCGAGATTGTTCGCCGTGTGTACATAAAGCTTCTTTGTTTTTTAATAAGGAAGTAATAATGTGAGAAATAAGGCGATTCCCCTGTTCATGTGGGCCGTATAAATGGAAAATTCGGCTCCAACATACACTGAGATTTGTTTGCTTAGCGTATGATTGTAACCAAGAATGTAATGCATTTTTGCATAAAGAATAAGGGTTTTTATAGCATAGAAGTTTAGAATCTTCATATAATACACCATTTATCCATTGATACTCTGCACCTGTGCCAGCTACGACAATTCTTTGGCCGCCACAATATGAGAAATGTTGGATTAATGTAATACTAGATTGTAACCAATAAAAATTGTTAATAGATTCATAACATTTTGGGGGTACAGCCTCCCAAGCTAAAAGAACAAGATGACTCGGTTGAAGATGGAATATGAGTTTTTTTATTTCTTCATCACAAAGTAAATTTACTTTGTGCCAATGACAAAGAAGTTGCTGAGGTGGTTTATTTTTATTGTAAGTCGCGTGAACTTCATAGCCCATTTGTACAAGGAAATGTACGACATATTTACCAATCCAACCATTCCCGCCCGTTACAAGAACTTTTTTCATGATTCAATCACTTCAACTTTAGGAATTGCCACAACAAACTTCCCACCCCATTCCTTTATAAATGAGCATTCTTTCATAATCTCTTCTTTTAAATTCCACGGTAATATGAAAACATAATCTGGTTTTGTGCGTTTCATTTCTTCTATTGATTTTACGGGGATGCGAGTCCCTGGCAAAAATAGATTTTGTTTATAAGGGTTTTTATCGACAGTATAAGGAAGAAATTCTTTCCCGATGCCGCAATAATTTAATAGAGTATTCCCTTTCGCGGGGGCGCCATAACCGATAATTTGTTTATTTAAAGAGTGTACGTCAATAAAAAAATTTAAAATATCCATTTTTAATTGTTTCACTTCTTTAGCGAAAAGAAGATAGGAATCTAGTTTATCTAAACCGTAATCCATTTCTTTTTGAATAATATTTGATACGTTTTCACTTATTTTTGCATCTCTGTTGATATGCTGTATAAATAAACGTAATGAACCACCATGTGTAGGGAGTTCCTCTGCGTCTATAATTTGCAAGTTATGGTGAGAAAAGATCTTTTGAAGACATATGAGTGAAAAATAGGAGAAGTGTTCGTGATAAATTGTATCAAATTGTTTTAAAGATATGAGGTTTAATAAGTGTGGGAATTCAATCGTTATACTGCCATTTGGCTTCAATAAAGTTTTTAAACCGGCGATAAAATCGTGTAAATGAGGAACGTGAGCTAATACGTTATTTGCAATAATTAAATCAGCTTGGAAATTTTCGTCTGTTAATTGTTTTGCTACATTGTTGCTAAAGAATTCTATTTTAGTTGGAATTCCTTTTTGAATGGCAATATCGGCAACATTTTTTGCAGGTTCAATCCCTAAGCTTGGAATCTTTTCTTTTTGAAAATATTGGAGTAAGTATCCATCGTTGCTTGCAATTTCAATGACTTGTGAGTCCTTCGTTAATTTGAATCGTTCCATTGCCATTTCTACGTATTGTTTCGCATGTAATAGCCAACTTGAGGAGTAAGAGCTAAAGTATAAATAATCATGAAAAATATTTTGTGGGGATTCGAATTCATCTAGTTGGACAAGTAAACAATGATGACAAACGAACGTATGCAATGGATAGAAAGATTCCATTTTGTGTGCATGTTCTGAGGTTATAAATGAATTTGCGAGGGGGGAAACACCTAAATCTAAAAAAGTGTTCTTTAGTGATGTGTGACAAAAGCGACATTTTTTCTGATTCATTGTATAGCCTCCCTATAATTTTTTAAATGCATCTATTTGATCGTTTGTAAAGGCTTCTATGTTTTCACCACATGCATATTTTTTGTACCATTCGACGGTCCAAGAAATAGAGTCTTCTATCGGTAGTTTTGGAGACCAACCAAGTTCAGACATCGCCTTTGTACTATCAAGTGTTAAGATGGAGGCTTCATAAGGTTGTAGCGTAGTAGGGAGCAGTATGTTTAATGGTTTATCCCAAAGCTTCATTACAGATTGAATAAGTTCATGAACTGTTATGTGATTTTGATTATTCGGCCCAAAATTCCAAGCATCAATATATCGATCGTTATCCCAAAGCTTCTCTACTAAAAGGATATATCCGTGTAGAGGATCTAATACATGCTGCCAGGGACGAATGGCATGAGGGTTTCTAATGTTTAATGTTGCACCATGTAAATAAGAACGAATAATATCTGGAAGTAATCGGTCTTCTGCCCAGTCTCCGCCGCCAATTACGTTTCCGGCTCTTACAGAGGCGAGTTTGGGAAAATACTCAAAGAAAGACTTTTGATAGGAAAGTGCTACTAATTCAGCGCAAGCCTTACTAGCGCTATAGGGATCGTGCCCACCTAACCGATCGCTCTCTTTAAATGCTCGATTGCCTGTCCCGTCGTTTTCATAACACTTATCACTGGTAACATTAATCATAACCTGTACGCTGTCAACATGTTTTGCAGCTTCTAATACGTGCGCTGTACCTAAAACATTTACTTTAAATGTATCAATTGGATTTTTGTATGAAGTAGTGACAATCGGCTGCGCCGCTAGGTGAAAAATAATATCTGGTTTATTTTGTTTTATGACCTGTAATAAAGAATCGTAATCTGTAATATCCCCTGTAAATGAACGGCATTTTTTTATAGCGTTCGATTGTTCGAATAAATATGGTGTTGAGGGTGGATGAGAAGAGTATCCGGTTATTTCTGCACCTAAAGAATGTAAAAAAAGTGTTAACCAAGTTCCTTTAAAGCCAGTGTGTCCAGTAATAAATACTTTTTTCTTATGCCAAAAATTTGAAGAATTCATTTTACCAAACCTTCCATGGAGCAGAGTTACTTTCCCACAACTCTACTAATTTTTTCTTATCACGAAGTGTGTCCATCGGATGCCAAAAACCTGTATGTTGATATGCTTCGAGTTCATTTTGAGCAACTAACTGTACGAGAGTATCGGTTTCAAATACAGATGTATCATCTTTCATATAGTTGAATACATCTTTATTTAAAATGAAGAATCCCCCGTTTATCCAGTTCCCATCCCCTAGTGGTTTTTCTTTAAACGCTGAGACAGATGTGCCATTCATAATGAGAGAGCCGAATCTACCAGGAGGTTGCACTGCAGTTACGGTGGCGATTTTTCCATGCTTTTTATGAAATTCAGCAAGTTTTTTTAAATTTACATTACTTAATCCATCGCCGTAAGTGAGGAAAAAAGAATCTTCGTCTATATATTTTTGTATTCTTTTTACCCGCCCAGCAGTTTGAGTGTTTTCTCCCGTATCAATGAGTGTAATCTGCCATGGTTCTATATGATGAAAATGATTGGTAATGGTATTATCTTTTAAATGAATTGTGAAATCAGACATGTGTAAATTGTAATTCAGAAAAAATTCTTTAATAGCATAGCCTTTATATCCTAAACAAATAATGAATTCAGTAATGCCATAATAATAAAATAAACGCATAATATGCCAGAGAATGGGCTTTGTGCCAATTTCAATCATCGGCTTTGGTTTCAAATGTGTTTCTTCACCAATTCGAGTACCATATCCCCCAGCAAGAATTACAGCTTTCATATCTGAAATCCCCCAGTTTAAAAGCATTTTTTAATGGCCATATCAACAACTATTATATGAAGTGATAACAGGTCTATGAATAAAACACATGATAATTTGCATGAAAAAAAGTAACCAAAATTGGTTACTGAAAACAAGGAAGTTGTATGACATCCCTGGAAAATAATCTGCAATAATAACATATGGCTTTACGGAGCATTTTATAACGAAAAATATTCAATCTTCTCATAATGGACAAAACGGTTGCTTATATATGGTAGTAAAGAATCGTTTAGGAGGGGGATATTATTGCCACTTTAATCTCTCACTTTTATAATGAAGAATACTTGCTACCTTGGTGGTTAATGCATCATAAACAGATTTTTAATCATGGGATTTTAATTAATAGGGGCTCTACAGATCAATCGGTAGAAATATGTAAAATATTTGCGCCAGACTGGGAAGTGAGAACTTCAAAGGTACCTGAGTTTGATGCAGAACAAGTTGATAATGAAGTTATGGATATTGAAAGTGAAGTGCACGGTTGGAAGATGGCTTTAAACACTACAGAATTTCTTTGTTGTCAAAATAAAACAAGCTTCTTTCATTCATTAAATGAGCTACAAAAAAGAATGTATGCGATTCGAATGATTTTAATGGTGGATCCCTTAAATAATCATTATTCTAATCCAAGGTATTCTATACCTCTAGTGAAACAGAGGTTTCATGGATATTTTCCATATGATCCATATCCTAATAAAAGTTGGAGATTCATTCATAATTATAAAAAGGGATACTATACACCAGGGAGACATTCATCCGCTTATCCATTTGAATTGTATACCTTGCCCGCCCTTGTACTAAAGTTTTATTTTAGTCCATGGAATGATCAAATGAAAAAAAGAAGGTTGCAAATTGCCCCGACTCTTTCGCAACGTTGGAGTGCCTTAAAAACTTTCTATGGAACAACTTTAGAAGAATTGGAGTCAAAATTTATCGGTGTTGCAGAACACACACAAGACCTTCGTCTAAATCCAGTATATCAAGAAGTATTTTCTCAAAAACAGGGTGAATCGTATATGGGAGGATTGACATGAACGAAAATAATGTTAAAAAAATCTTATTTATTCGATCAGGAATTCCTTCTTATTTCCCAGCACTAGAAACAGCAATTTTTAATAGTCTACAAAGGGTAAGTAGTAATGTAATGATGGTACATATAGAGAAAGCAATCAAAACAGCAGTACGGACAAAGCCGGATTTTATTTTGGTATTGCATGGTTTAAGAGAAGAGTTTAATCAAATAATCCCCGCATTAAAGAATTTGGGCTTTACGACAGGGATTTGGTTGACAGATGATCCTTATTATACGGATTTAACCCAAAATATTGTTCCGCATTATGACTACATATTTACTCAGGATTTAAATTGTATTAAATTTTATAGGAGCAGGGGATGTAAAAATGTTTTTCATCTCCCTTTAGCAGCGGATCATAACTTATATAAACCCGATTTTAAAGATAAGTCTAATCATTATGAAATTAGTTTTATTGGTACAGCGTTTGAAAATAGAATTGAATTCGTCGACTCGATTTCTGAATATTTAGTTTGTAAGAACTTGAAAATTGTAGGATTTGGTTGGGAAAAATTGAAGAGTTATAAAATCTTGAAAGATAAGATAAAACTCTTACCACTTGGTAAATATGAAGATGCGTTACAATATTATTTATCTACTAAAATTAATATTAATTTGCACCGTTCACCATATGATAAGGACATGAATAGTAATTCAGCAAATATTGCTGCATATTCAGTAAATAATAGAACATTTGAAATTAATTCTTCAGGTTCTTTTCAGTTAACTGATATACGTCCAGATATAGCGAAGCACTATATACCAAGTGTTGAAATTGAAACTTTTTGTAACCCACAGGAGTTTATAGAAAAAACGGAATATTATTTGGAAAATGTAAAAGAGAGAAAGCAAATAGCGAAAAATGGGTTGATTAGAACTTTAAATAATCACACATATGATAAACGTGTCATACAATTATTAAACTATATTAATGAAATGGATAAGTATCCAAAGAAATAGGGGAGGGGTCAAATAAATTCTAGTGACGATTTGAATGATCGTCATGTTGTATTTTTCAGCTTAAGTGTATATCTTTTAAAAGGATATACCAAGTTCTTTTATTTAGATAATTACTTGAAACTTGAATTGGAAAGACATGATTCATTCCCCATTCCAACTCATTTATCTCATTTTCAAGTCCTGTTGGATAGAGTAAAAGTATCTTAAAGTTATTTTTAACAATATTTGATAAAATTGATTGTAATTCTAACGTTTCAGTCAAATCTCCGCCCCATCTAACAAATAAAATAGATTGAGAATTTTGCATTCTTTTGTAAAAATTATCAATCCTTCGATCTAATTTTTGTTTGAAATCTTGGTATGTGATAAACCAATCTTTATTTGAGATGATAGGGAAATCATGATAGGATGTTACGTTATATTTTGTGTCTTTTATAATGTGAGAATAAACAGGTTGTATTACGCCATCATGAAAAAGAACATTTTTATCTGGCAATGCATGCATATTTTTCAAGTCCATAAAGTCTATAAAGTTATTTTTTAGTAATTTATTAATAGAAGAAAGGTCTGGAGACACAAACCAATCTAGAGGACCAGCATATTTACGTAGCCCATATTTTCTTAGATGGATAGCAGTATAACAATTTTGCCCTAGACTAATAACATCATCATATATCCCTTGAGCTCCTTTAATTTCCAATACAATCATCCTTTTCTTCATACAAATTAAAAGGTATTTATATGACAGCTTAAAATAATGTACCCTCATTACATATATTTTTTGAGAAATGTAATATTAAAAAAGTTTTACAGAATTAGGAAATTGATTTCTCATGAATAATATATGTATGTATAAATATGAATGTGAAAATAGTTTAAAAAGATTTATACAACCTTAGGGTTCTTTTTACTTGCCTATTGAGGGCTTTTTTTTTGCATTTAGAAACATAGAGCTTAAAAGGCTTTCCATTTTTTTAATCGTCATTGATAAAAGAAGAGAGAACCGGTTGAGTCACTTTGGATCATTAGAACTTTTGTGATTGGGCCTTCTACATATCCATTATCAAATATTTGTGCTTGGTGTAATTTTTATGATCAAAGTTATTTCACAAGAGTGTTCAAAAAAATATGTCACATGACTCCTAGGCAATATTGTGAACAGTATACGATAATATAAGTTTAATTGTTCAAATAAGATGCTGTTTTCCAAAAGGACAAAGTACGGTTTTTTGCGAACTCTAGTACATCGATGCAGCCTCCCATCAAACGTTCTTTTCTAATGCTGGAACCTTAAAGAGGCTCGTATCCATTATTTTTTCGCATAGTACGTCGTATGTTTTTGTTTGATGCAATCCATTCTAAACGTTCACAGTTTTGTCTAAAGTTCTTCTATTATCCTGTTGCAAACGCTTACTTGTTTGTGTATAATGAAGACAAACTTAAAGGATTGTTACTGTTCGGCAGGCAAAACCTAAATTGATTCGAAGACTACTATTACTATGTAGTTTTTGAAAATCAGTTTAGGTTTTTTTATTATTTGTGATCACATTAGAAATAAAAAGAGGCGGACAAAATGAAAATCCATAAAATTTTAAATAATAATGTTGTTTGTACAATAAAAGAGAATAATAGTGAAATGATATTGATGGGCAGAGGGTTAGGATTTCAGAAAAAAGTGGGGGATACAATTGATGAATCTAAAATTGAAAAAACATTCGTTTTAGAAACAAAAGAAGTATCTGAGAAGCTTGCTACGCTATTAACTGAGATTCCTGTAGAGCATTTAGAAGTGACAGAGAAAATTGTACAATTAGCGAAAACCATTTTGCCGGGTCGTTTAAGCGAATGTATTTATCTTACATTAACAGATCACCTTAGCTTTGCGTTCACGCGGCATAAAGAAGGAATTGAGCTGAAAAATGCACTTCTTTGGGAAATCAAAAAGTTTTATCAAACAGAGTTTGAAATTGGTTTACGAGCTTTAGAAATAATTGAAAAAGAAACAGGCATTAGGCTTTCAGAGGACGAGGCTGGTTCAATTGCACTTCATTTAGTAAATGCTCAGCAAGGGGAACCAGAAATGCAGCAAACAGTAACAATGACAAAAATCGTTCAAGATATTTTAAATATTGTGAAGTATCATTATAAGATGGATTTGGATGAAAATACATTTAACTATAGTCGATTTGTCACTCACTTACGATATTTTGCTAAGCGGTTACTTCAGCATGAATCAAGCTCAAATGAAGAGGGCTTTTTATTTGAACAAGTGAAACAAAAGTACAATGAAGCTTATCGTTGTACAGAGAAAATAGAAGAGTATTTACGTAGTAGACATAACACTCATCTTTCGAAAGATGAAAAAATGTATGTAACGCTTCATATTCACCGTGTAACGAAGCGGAATCAATTTGAATAAAATATAGGATTGTTACTGATTAGCAGGCAAAACCTAAATTAATTTCCATTCGCATGAAAATAAATTTGTGCAAGTGGGGGTTAGTTTAGGTTTTTATTTTTAGAATGACTGAAAAAGGGAGGCGTGCATGCGATGAAATACGAACAATTAGCAAAAGATATTCTTGAAAATGTTGGTGGAACCGAAAATGTAAATAGTGTGGTTCACTGTATTACCCGCCTAAGATTTCAATTAAAAGATGAGGGGAAAGCAAATACAGAAGTGCTGAAAAGTATGGAGGATGTCGTTACCGTTATGAAAAGCGGCGGACAGTATCAAGTTGTAATTGGCAATCATGTTGCTGATGTGTATAAGGCGGTTGTCAAGGTTGGAGGCTTTCAGACAAAAGAGGCTGAAAATACGAATGATCAAAAGAAAAGTAGTTTTATAGATATTGTTTCTAGTATTTTTACACCTGTTTTAGGTGTACTAGCCGCAACAGGAATGATTAAAGGGTTTAATGCGCTTATTTTAGCATTAGGTTGGTTAAGTCAAGAATCAGGAACGTATCAAATCTTAAATGCAGTGGGGGATTCATTATTTTACTTCTTCCCAATCTTTCTAGGGTATACAGCGAGTAAAAAGTTCCAAGGTGCACCATTTATTGGGATGGCAATTGGCGGCGCGCTTGTTTATCCAGCTTTAGCTGGTTTAACTGCCGGGAAACCGCTTTATACATTATTTGCAGGGACAATGTTTGAATCACCTATTCATATTACCTTTTTAGGCATACCTGTTATTTTAATGAATTACGCGTCATCTGTTATTCCGATTATTTTAGCTGCTTATTTTGCTGCTAAAGTAGAAAAAGCATTAAAGAAAATCATTCCAGATGTTGTAAAAACATTTTTAGTGCCATTTTTCACATTGCTGATTGTTGTACCGATTACCTTTCTTGTCATTGGACCAATTGCAACATGGGCAGGTCAATTTTTAGGGCAAGCTACACTATGGGCGTATCATTTAAGTCCGTTAGTCGCAGGTATTTTCCTTGGAGCGTTTTGGCAATTGTTTGTTATATTCGGTCTTCATTGGGGCATTGTGCCAATTGGATTTAACAATTTAGCAGTACATGGCGAAGATCCAATATTAGCTCTTATATTCGCTGCTTCTTTTGCACAAATTGGTGCTGTTCTTGGCGTTTGGATAAAAACAAATGAGAAGAAATTGAAAGAACTTAGTATACCTGCTTTTATTTCCGGTATTTTCGGGGTTACAGAGCCAGCTATTTATGGGATTACACTTCCGCAGAAAAAACCTTTCATTATAAGTTGTATCGCTGGTGGTATTGGCGGAGGAATTCTTGGCGTATTTGGTACAAAAGCGTATATGGCAGGTGGTCTTGGCATATTTCAAATTCCAACGTTTATTAGTTCAAAAACAGGTATTACAGCGGGACTATGGGGATCTATTATTGCGATGATTGTTGCATTTGTATTAGGATTTGTGCTTACTTACTTGTTTGGTATAAAGAAAAAAGAACAATCTGTTCAAGTAGATCCTGCCCAGACAAAATTATCTCAGCATGAGGACGTTCGTGCTACTATGAATAGTGAAGTTATTGCGAGTCCTTTTTATGGAGAAGTAAAACTGTTAAAAGATATTGAAGATGCAGCGTTTGCCTCAGGTGTTCTTGGAAAAGGGGTAGCGATTGAACCTTCAGAAGGAAAATTATTTTCACCAGTTTCCGGTACGGTTTCCGCCCTTTTTCCAACGAATCATGCGTTAGGAATTACGACTGAAACAGGGGCGGAGCTTCTCATTCATATCGGGATGGATACTGTGAAATTAGATGGGAAATTTTTCACTTCTCATATTGCACAAGGAGATTATGTCGAAAAAGGACAATTATTGATTGAATTTAACATAGCTGAAATTCAAAAAGCAGGCTATATTGTGACAACACCAGTTGTTGTGACAAATCATGATCAATATAACGTAATGATAAAAGAGAATGGTCAGGTAACACCTGAAGAATCTGTAATTGAACTAGAAGTAAAGTGATTTTTGAAATTTCATATTGTTTAAAATGAGGGGAGACATATTGCATGCCTTTCCTTCGATAATTCTTATATAAAGGAGTTTTCATATATGGCTAAAGTTACGTTTCCAAAAGGTTTTTTATGGGGTGGGGCAATGGCCGCTAACCAAGCTGAAGGAGCATATTTAGAAGATGGAAAAGGGTTAACAACAGTGGATCTACTTCCAACTGGTGAAAAACGTTGGGATATTATGAAAGGAAATATTCAATCTTTTACACCGATGGAAGGAGAATTTTATCCATCGCATGAAGCAATTGATTTTTATCATCGTTATAAAGAAGATATTGCTCTGTTTGCAGAAATGGGATTTAAAGCGTTACGAGTTTCGATTGCATGGACACGTATTTTCCCGAATGGTGACGAGAAACAGCCAAATGAAGCAGGTTTGCAGTTTTATGATGATTTGTTCGACGAATTATTGAAATATGGAATTGAGCCGGTCGTGACAATGGCTCATTTTGATGTACCTGTTCATTTAGTCGAAACATATGGAAGCTGGAGAAATCGAAAGCTTGTCCAGTTCTTTGAAACATATGCAAAAACGATTTTGAAACGATATAAAGATAAAGTGAAATATTGGATGACGTTTAATGAAATTAATATGCTATTGCATTTACCTTTCGTTGGTGCTGGTTTAACTTTTCAAGAAGGCGAAAATAAAAAACAAATTCAATACCAAGCAGCGCATCATCAGCTTGTTGCAAGTGCTTTAGCAGTGAAAGCGTGCCATGAAATAATACCGGATGCTAAAATTGGTTGTATGCTTGCAGCAGGAGCGACGTATCCATATACATGCAACCCAGATGATGTTTTCCGCGCGATGGAACAAGATAGAGAATCATTCTTCTTCATTGATGTACAAGCAAGAGGAGAATATCCTGGATATGCGAAGCGATTCTTTAAAGATCATCATTTAAAAATTGAAATGGAAAAAGAAGATGAAAAGATTTTAAAAGCACATACAGTGGATTATATTGGATTTAGCTACTATGCTAGCCGGGCAGCAAGTACAGACCCTGAAGTATTAAAGAGCATTACAAGCGGAAATGTGTTTGGCTCTGTTGAAAATCCGTATCTGGAAAAATCAGAATGGGGCTGGACAATTGATCCGAAAGGGTTCCGTATTACAGCAAACCAACTGTACGATCGTTATCAGAAGCCGCTGTTTGTTGTGGAAAATGGTCTAGGTGCCATTGACACATTACATGCTGAAGAAGAGATTAACGATGAGTATCGCATCGATTATTTACGAAAACATATGATTGAACTTTCAGAGGCAATCCAAGATGGAGTAGAGATAATTGGATATACAAGCTGGGGCCCAATTGACCTTGTCAGCGCTTCAACAGGTGAAATGAAGAAACGTTACGGATATATTTATGTTGATAAAGATAATGAAGGAAAAGGATCATTAAAAAGATTCAAAAAGAAAAGTTTTGATTGGTATAAACAAGTCATTGCAACAAACGGTGAAAGTTTAAACGCTTAAATCGTAAGAAAAACCTGTGTCAAAAGGTCGTACAACATGACCTTTTGGTGACAGGTTTTTCTTTTTTACACCATATGAATGATGCACACTTCATTATCTGCACTTCGATATGAGATGTCGACCAGTCGAAAAAAGGCCGTACATATCATTCTACGATCCTAGTTACATTTATAAACATTTGATATAATGTTATATTGATATTATATATGTATGATTTATATTTTTGATTTATATAATCGTTCATTACTCATGAAAGAAAAGAGGTACAAAATAATGGGTACGAAAAAGACTGTAGTGATATCTACACTTGCTTTAGCGATGATTACGGGAGTTGATACGACTCATGCTCAAGCGGATGAACCTACTCAAATACAGGATTCTATGAAACAAAATGTAGACGAGAAAGCTTCTGAATGGAAACAGGCGAAGCAAAATGTGAAAGACAAAGTTTCTGAATGGAAACAGGAAAAGCAGAATATAGAAAACAAAGTGGATGAATGGAAACAGGAAAAGCAAAATGTAAAGGACAAAGTCGAGGAATGGAAGCAAGAAAAACAAAATATAAAAGACAAAGTCTCTGAATTGAAACAGGAAAAACAAAATATAGAAAACAAAGTGGATGAATGGAAACAGAAAAAACAAAATATTGAAGAGAAAGTAGATGAAATGAAGCAGGCGAAGCAAAATGTGAAAGACAAGGTCTCTGAATTAAGACAGGAAAAGCAAAATATTGAAGAGAAAATGCCTGAATTGAAAGAAATTAAGCAAAATGTGGAAGAGAAAATAGCGGCATTCAAGCAGTTAAAGCAAACTGCAGAAGAAAGAGTGGCGGAACTGAAACAAGCAAAGCAAAATATAAACGAGCATGTGTCTGAATTAAAACAGCTTGTTAAACAGATGGAAGAAAAAGTGGACGAGCTAAAACAAATAAAGCAAACGATAGAAAATAAAATAGCTGAATGGAAACAGACGAAGCAGCCAGAAGACAAAGTCTCTGAATTAAGACAGGAAAAACAAAATATAGAAGAGAAAATCGCTGGATTAACAGAGGCGAAGCAAAATGTAGAAAAGCAAGTCTCTGAACTAGCGCAGAAGAAACAAGCGAAAGAGGAGAATCGCATTACCTTTTTTAAGTCGAAAACTGAAAATAGAGAACTTCCTAACGCCGGAGCGAGCGAATCTCATACAATGCCTTTAGGAGTGTTATCGATTTTAGGTGGCATTCTATTACTCGTGCGAAATAAAGTGAAACTTTAATCAGTGGGGGTTTTCTTCATCCCCCACTGATTATTAGTTGAACCAATCGGGCTGTTACGGGCAGTTGATCTCCCACCTATCTTCCTTGCTTTTCTCTGAATCTTGAGGTGGGAGTCTTACTGCCCTAAAATAGCGGGATAAAATGAAAAAAGTATGGTAAGCAACATACAAGAAAAAGAGCAGTTTTAAAAAATGAAAACTGTTCTTTTTTGTCTGTTTACTGTAAAGCGCTTTCATTTTAATATAGGTAATAATACGCTTTCAAATATAACATAACGGAAAGGGAGTTGGATCGAGGTAGGAATTTTCTATGAATTCATCTAATGATGTAAACATGTGAAAAATAATTGAAGAAAACAACAAAACGAATAAAGGTGGAATAGCAAATGAAAAAAATTATAAATAAGCCGGAAACGCTCGTGATGGAGATGTGCAATGGAATGGTTATGGCGCATCCAGAACTTGAGTTATTAAAAAAGTATAAAGTAGTGAAGAAAAAAGAAATGAATGAAAATAAAGTTACATTAATTAGTGGTGGCGGCAGTGGCCACGAACCAGCTCATGCAGGATTAGTTGGACAAGGAATGTTAGATGCGGCAGTGTGCGGAGATGTGTTTGCTTCCCCTTCACAAATTCAAGTATATCAGGCTATTAAAGCAACAGCGAGCAAAAAAGGTACGCTCCTTATTATTAAAAACTATAGCGGCGATATTATGAATTTTAAAAATGGTGCTCACTTAGCTACTGAAGATGGCATTCGAGTCGAATATGTTCGCGTAGATGATGATATTGCGGTGGAAGATAGCCTTTATACAGTTGGTCGCCGCGGTGTTGCTGGAGTTATACTTGTGCATAAAATTGCCGGTGCAGCAGCGGAAGAAGGTATGGACTTAATGCAGGTTAAAGCTGTAGCGGAAAAAGCAGCGGCGAATGTTCGAACAATTGGTATGGCGCTAACTTCTTGTACAGTTCCGGCTAGTGGTTCCCCTACTTTCAAACTAGGTGAAGATGAAATGGAATACGGGGTTGGTATTCACGGAGAGCCAGGAAGAAAGCGTGAAAAAATTATGAGTGCAGATGAGCTAGCAATGCGCATGACAAATGATCTTTTGAAAGATTTAGAGCTAGATGAAGCGGCGGAAATTGCTGTTTTAGTGAACGGTTTTGGCGGTACACCGCTTCAAGAATTGTATGTATTTAACAATGCAGTTACGAGAGAACTAAGTAAACGAAACATACGAATTAATAGGACGTTTGTTGGTAACTATATGACAAGTATTGATATGGCTGGGCTTTCTTTCACTATTATGAAATTGGATAAAGAGCTAAAGACATTGTTATCGAAAGAGTGTCATACGCCAGCATTTCAAGTAGATGGTCCGGTAGAGAGTGTAGCATATATGCCTCTAGAAGAAGAGGAAGAAAAACAAGTTTCGTTTGAAGTAGAAACAGCGGAGAAACATGCGATCATTCAAAATGAGGTAATCACAATAGACAATATGATGTATCTTGTTGATAAAATGAGTGAAGTTATTATTCAAAATGAAGTACCATTTTGTGAACTAGATACGCATGCAGGTGACGGAGATTTTGGAATGAGTGTTGCGAAAGGATTCAAGCAGTTGAAGCGTGAGTGGAGCTCGATATTGAAACAAGAGCCTTTCAATATTGGAACATTTCTAGATGCGTGCTCTATGGTCATTATGGAACATTGCGGCGGTGCTTCTGGTCCAATTTGGGGCGGAGCTTTCCGCGCTGCGAGTAAGGCTGCCGGAGATCGAACAGAATTAACAGTTGGAGAATTTGCCAACATGTTAGAAGCTTCCTTAAAAGGTATACAATCGATTGGAGAGCGCTCTTTCGGACGAGGAGCTGAAGTAGGCGATAAAACACTTGTGGATGCATTTGCACCTTGTGTACAGTCTTGGTTAGACAGTGCTACAAATGGTGTAGACTGTAAAACGGCTTTTGAAAAAGGAGCAGAGGCTGCTATTAAAGGGGCGGAATATACAAAAGAAATCGTTGCTCGAATGGGCCGTGCTGGTACAGTTGGAGAACGAAGCTTAGGATATCCAGATGCTGGTGCTTATGCATTAGGGGTAATCTTTACGGAGCTTTCTCGTGCTTTAAGATCATGAAAGGAAGAAACAGTAAAGCAAGTGTGAAGATCCATTCCTTACAAATCTGTCACGCTCTTGTAAGATGATGCAATAGTTTCATTTTTATTTTCGTGTAATAATAAAGATAAGAAATACAAAAATATGATAGGAGTGTCAGTCATGATTGTAACAACAACAAATGAAATTCAAGGGAAAGAAATTAGCGAGTATATTGATATTGTAAATGGTGAAGCGATTATGGGGGCAAATGTTGTCCGTGATTTGTTTGCTTCTGTTCGTGATGTTGTCGGTGGTCGTTCTGGAGCGTATGAAAGCAAGTTAAAAGAAGCGCGTGATGTTGCGATGGCAGAAATGAAAGAGCTGGCAAAACGAAAAGGTGCCAATGCAATTGTTGGCGTTGATGTAGATTACGAAGTTGTTCGTGATGGAATGTTAATGGTTGCGGTAAGTGGTACAGCGGTACGTATATAATAGAAAAAGTAGGTCCTCTTATAGTAGGCAGCATTTGCTTATTGTAAGAGGGTTTTTCTTTTTAATAGAAAATGTTTAGTTTATACATTTAGATAATTCTACATAAATAAAATATACTGTAAATATAAGGGTATAATATTACTTGTTCGACTAGTAAATAGATAAGGGGATTGGAGAGATTACAGTGTATTGTAAGAAATTTGTAGGGATTAGGGCGCTTACACTTGGGGGATGAGCGCTTGCAAATCAGCAGAAAGTACAAAGGAAGTCAAACAAGAAAGCTCTTCTAAGGGGCAGAAAGAAGAAAAGAATCAAAAGAGTAAAAGTTATGAGATGACATTAGAAAGTATAGAGTATACGCTGCCTGAACAAGATTCAACACCTCTTAATGGACGAGTTCTGAAAGGGAAGGTAAGTATTAAAAATATAGGGAAAGAAGCGTTGAGATGATCTCCAGAAGATTTTGCCCTATATGTCAAAGATGAAAAAATGAAAGCGTATTCGAAGTGTGATGAGGGTAGACTTTCTTTTGATGTGGTAGATCCAGGTAGAAAAGTATCTGGAGCTATATATTTTGATGTGAAAGAAGCTTCTTCTTATGAGTTAGAATATAAGAAGCATCGCACGACTCCTTCTGAAAAAGAAAAGCCGGAAAAAACAAAGTTTGTAATTGATGGGAAAGAACTTGCAAATAAGGCAAAAGCATTGGAACGTCCTGCTAAAGCGTTAGAAGCTTACTTAAATGCAGGTTTTTACAATAAAGATGTAGAGAAAATGAAAGACCTTACAGGTGAAGATGGAGCGGAATTCCAGAAGATGGTCGCAGAATCAGTTAAGAAATCCTCATTAGCAGGTTCTTCCTTATCTGGTATGACAGAAGAATCGCTCGAAATTTATATAATAGAAGAAAAGAAGCAATGCTCAAAAGCGTTGCTTCTTTTCTTCTATTAAGCAGATTGTCTTTTTACTTTTTCAAGTAAGCGAGCCAATATATGTGCACGATAAGATTCTAGTTTTCTACCTTCATACGTGCGAATACCTAATTTTTTCAGTTCTTTTACGTACCAACCTTTACTTCCGAAATGCATAGTATCTCTCCCCTTCAAGTTATTTTTTTATAATTGCTTCTGATTTTTGGAGCGGGACATAGATGAAGGAAATGAATTTCGTGTAAAATAGTTAACTTTGTTGCAAAAGACATATATACTAAAGGTAGTATATAACGAGGTGGACAGACGTGATTATAGAGAAGCACGAAATTCAAATTGACCAAATTACGAGCGGAAAGGTAAATATTTTTACTTTTTACCGAAATAGAAAGCAAATTGATGATCCGTTTTTAAAATTGCAAGAACCATCGCTAACAGCTAACTACTTTTTCCATTTTCATTTGGACGTAGAAGGTTTAAGCGTGCTGCAGGAAGAATTTCCAAGCATATATCCGTACGACGGGAATGGAACCATTCACGACTGGACGGAGAAAATGAAACAAGAATTAACGCGCCAAATTCAAACTGGACAGTGGAATAGACGCGTGCGTATTGGAAATCGTATTCTTGATGTGGTATTTACGTGGTGTGATGAAGATGTTGAATGAAAAAGAAGCGAATCACGCTTCTTTTTTAGCGCTGGAATAAAATAAGTTTTCCTGCAGAGGATGTGCAGCGATGTGTTTTTTCATACAATCCTTTGTCTCGTAAGATAGATTCTCCTTTTAATTTCGCTTCTTTTTCTGTTGCGGCCTCGAACGATTTATCTAATGCTTTGGAACCATCTTTTTCAAAGACTGTTAGAACGTATACTCCCATGAAAATTCCCCTCCAATTTAAAATCAGAATCTTATAACTATTTTGTCATAAAACGATAGAATATGCAAAGAAATATATGACATAGCGTGTTACAATAAAGTGAAACTTTTGAAGGATAGAAAGGATCGTTTGTTAGTGAAACAAATAAAGTTTATACATGCAGCTGATTTGCATTTAGATAGCCCATTTAAAGGTATGGAAATGAGTGTACCAACATCTATTTGGGAAAGAATGAAGCAAAGTACATTTCGATCATTTGAACGTATCATTGATAAAGCCATTCAAGAGCGCGTTGATTTTGTATTGCTTGCTGGTGATTTATATGATGCGGATACGAGAAGTTTACGCGCGCAAGTATTTGTAAGAGAGCAGATGAAACGACTTGCACAGTATAATATTTCGGTATATATCATTCATGGTAATCATGATCATTTAGGAGGAAGCTGGGCGGCGATTGAGTTTCCAGGCAATGTTCATATATTTACTGAGCCATATGTGGAAGAAAAGTCATTTTACAAAAATGGAGAACGTCTTGCTTCTATTTATGGATTTAGTTATTTACAGCAGGCGGTAACAGATAATATGACAGCGCAGTATACGAAAATGAGCGATGCGCCTTTTCATATTGGGATGCTTCATGGCAGTGTAGAAGGGGATGCAGAGCATAATCGTTATGCACCATTTCAAATTCGTGAACTGAAAGAAAAAGAATTTCATTATTGGGCACTTGGCCATATACATAAGCGTGAGATGTTAGTAGAGAATCCACCTATCATTTATCCAGGGAATATACAAGGGCGTCACCGGAAGGAAACGGGTGAAAAAGGTGCATATCTTGTGGAAATGACAGAGCAAGAGACAAAGTGTTCGTTTTTTCACACAGCGGATGTGATTTGGGAAGAGGTGGAGCTTTCAATTGAGGGACTTCATACTGTCGATGATTTTATGAAGGTTGCTGCAGAAGTATTGCAGCAGCAGCGTAAAGTGGAAGAAGGAGTTTTTCTAACTGTTATTTTGACAGGACAAGGCCCATTGTCTTCCTATTTACGTGATGAAAAACGTGTGGAAGAGATTTTTCATATTTTAAGTGCTGGAGAAGAGCGCAAAGATTTTGTTTATGTGATGAAGTGGAAAAATGAAACAGTGTCCTTGGCAGAAATTCAGCGGTTAAAGGAAGAAAATCATTTTGTGGGGAGCGTATTGCAAGAGTTAGAGTCTTTTTCAAATATGGATCCAATCCTTCAAACGATTTGGACATCACCTGTTGCCCGTAACGCTATTGAGCCGTTTTCAGATGAGGAACAAGCAGAGATTCGAAAGGAAGCAGAAAATATTATTTTAGAGCAATTATTCCAGCAAGAGAGGGAGACAAAATGAGAATTGAAAAACTCCATATTTATGGCTATGGAAAACTAGAAAATGTGGAAATGGATCTTTCCTTGTTGACGGTGTTATATGGTGAAAATGAAGCGGGAAAATCAACGATTCGTTCGTTTATGAAAAGCATTTTATTTGGCTTTCAGACAAGGGGACAAAAGCGTTATGAACCGAAAGAAGGCGGTAAGTACGGCGGAGCAATTACTGTGATGACGAAGCAGTATGGTCGGCTAAAAATCGAGCGCCTTCCGAAAACAGCAAGCGGAGAAGTAACAGTTTACTTTGAAGATGGAAAAACGGGCAGAGAAGAAGTGTTGCAAGCTATCACAAATGGGATGAACGAGCGGTTATTCGACTCTGTTTTTTCATTTGATATGCACGGTTTACAAAATATTCATCAGCTCGGTGAAGCGGAAATTGGAAACTATTTATTTTCAGCAAGTGCGGTTGGGAGCGATGCATTATTGCGACTAGATAAAAAGCTAGCAAAAGAAATGGATCAGCGCTTTAAACCGAATGGTCGTAAGCCTGAGATTAATGCATCACTGCAAGAGATGAAGAAACTGAAAGAGAAATTGAATGAATGGCAAGGAAAGATTGGTACGTATGAAAAACATGTGAAGCAGCTCAAGGAAAGTGAAGAGAAACTCGTTCAAATTCGCCATGAAAAAGAGCGAGCAGAGCAGCGCAAGCAAGATTATGAAATCTTGTCAGCACTTCAGCCACTTATGATTGAAAAACGAACTTACGAAATGGTATTGAAAGAGCAGCCAGGGCATTTTCCTGTTTCAGGTATAGCGCGCCATGAATCAATAAAAGCAAAGCTCGAACCACTTCATGTTCAGCTAGATACACTTCAAGAAAAGATGGACAGGGCACAATCGAAAATGAAATCGCTGCAAATAAATGAGTCGCTTTTGCAAAAAGAAAGTGATGTCGAAGAACTTCGCATGCAGCACCTATCATATGAAAATGCGCGCCAAGAAATGCGAGAGATGACGAGCGGTATTCAAAATATAAGAGAGGAAATAGAAGAATTACAACATCAAATTGGCGCTAGTTTTGAAGAAGAAAGCGTGCTCTCTTTTGATACAAGTCTTGCGGTAAAAGAATTGATTACACAAACGGTTCAAAAAGCGAGAGAATTAGAAGCGCGAAAACAGGAGTTAGATCGGAACTTTCAAGTGGCGCAGGAGCAATTGGAAGAACAGGAAGAACATATAGCATACATTCGAAAACAAATGTTGTCAGAGGAAGAAAGACAAGCGCTTATTCAGAAAGAAAAATCGTTTCAAGGTGGAATCCATATAAGTGCAGAACGTACGCAGCGTACATATGAAGAAAGAACAAGAGGCACATTTGAAAAGAAAAAGCGCTGGCAGAAAATTTGTTTTTTATTATTACTCATGAATATAGGAGTTTTACTAACGAGTGTATTGTTAGATCATCGTGCTTTATTATTTACAAGCGTCATTTTCTTTGTATTAATTGTACTGGCATTTGTTTTATATAAAGACCCCGCTTCAAGCCGCTTGCAAGAAGAATTGTTCACACTTCAGCAAAACAATGAGCGACGAAAAAGTGAAGAAGTTATGTCCATTCGTTATCAGTTAGAAAAAGATGAAGAAATGCGCAAAGTATTTGAGCGAGAGGCTTATAAATTGCAGCAAATAGAAAGAAGCTATGAAAAGATTGTTTCGGCATATGAAGAGTGGGAAAGGGATACGTTTCGTATAGGGGAGCAGGTAGAGGGATATAAAAAACGTTATCATTTCCCAACCTTTTATACGCATGCGCATCTATTGCCGGCATTTGAGCGAGTGGAAAAGATGCAACAATTGTACCGAGAATTAGGAAAGAAGCTCGAGCGAAAAGATGCATTATATGAAATGATTTCGCAATTTGAACATAAACGAAAAGATGTTTTGGCAGGAACAGATTTTGATGCACTTCTGAAAATCACTCATTGTATTCAGCAGGAAAAAGAAAAAATGCAAGAGCTGAAACAATGGCGAGAGAAGTTTGCGGAGTGGCAGGAAGAACAGGCAGCCTTACACTACCAAATGAAGCAGCTTCGATCTGAAAGAGATGGACTATGGAACATGGCGGGAGCTAAGGATGAGGAATCATTTTTAGAAGCAGGGGTGCAAGCAGAAAAACGTGAAGAGGCAGAGAAACAATTACAGCGCCTCTTGCCACAAATCGATATGTTAAAGCAGCGCTTAACACATTTATCTTTAGAAGAGAACTATCAAGTAGACGGTTATGAAGACAAATTAAGAGAAGAAATGCAGCACATACAAGCTCTTCTTTCGAAAGAAAAAGAACAAACGGAGCGCATTGCAGCGTGCCGCGTCGAAATTGCAAATTTAGAAAAAGGTAGTACGTATGGGGATGTATTACATGAATGGGAAATGAAAAAGTCACATGTACGAGAACAAGTGAAAAAGTGGGCGGCATATGCGGCAGCCAAAGCGGTGTTAACGAAAACGAAGCAATATTATCATGAAGTGCAGCTTCCGCGCATTTTACAAAAGGCGGAGGAGTATTTTGTTTACTTAACAGGTGAGAAATATAGCAAAATCTTTTCACCGTCAGAAACGGAGCCATTTATCGTTCAGCGCAGTGATGGACTTCGTTTCTACAGTTATGAGCTTAGTCAAGCAACGGCGGAGCAGCTCTATTTATCACTACGTTTTGCGCTTGCTCATACGTTTGAACATCACTATCCATTTATTATTGATGATAGTTTTGTTCATTTCGACGCGGTTCGGACAGAGCGGACAATCGCGTTAATGAAAGAGATTGCAAAGGAGAGACAAGTCATCTTCTTTACATGTCATGCTCACTTATTATCGTTCTTTACGGAAAAACAGATGATAAAATTAACGCCAGAAGCGTAAAGAAAATAGAGTGTAGTGTGCTATACTAAAAGTACTTAAGTTGGTGGAGGAATCAGGATGAAAAAGAAAATTGCAGAATATGAAGTTGGTGAACAAGTCGATCTTTTCTTGCTTATTAAGACAGCAACAAAAGGAATCGCAAGTAACGGGAAGCCGTTTTTAACAGTAATCTTACAAGACCAAAGCGGAGATATTGAAGCAAAGCTATGGGATGTATCACCGGAAGTGGAAAGACAATATACAGCGGAAACAATTGTAAAAGTAGCTGGTGATATTCAAAATTATAAAGGACGTATCCAGCTTCGTGTGAAGCAAATCCGTGTTGCAAATCCGAATGAAGTAACAGATATCTCAGACTTTGTTGAAAAAGCACCAGTGAAAAAAGAAGATATGGTGGAAAAAATTACGCAGTACATATTTGAAATGAGAAATCCGAACATTCAGCGTCTAACAAGACATTTATTAAATAAGCATCAAAACGATTTCTTAGACTATCCAGCAGCGACGAAAAATCATCATGAGTTCGTATCAGGACTTGCTTATCATGTTGTATCTATGCTGGATTTAGCGAAAGCAATTTCGACGCTGTATCCATCTTTAGATAAAGATTTACTCTATGCAGGTGTCATCTTGCATGACCTTGGTAAAGTCATCGAGTTATCAGGTCCAATTTCGACAACATATACATTAGAAGGAAACTTACTCGGTCATATTTCAATTATGGTGAACGAAATTGGAAAAGCAGCAGAAGAGTTGAAAATTGAAGGAGAAGAAGTATTAATCCTTCAGCACATCGTCTTATCTCATCATGGAAAAGCAGAGTGGGGAAGCCCAAAACCACCATTAGTAAAAGAAGCGGAAATTTTACATTATATCGATAATTTAGATGCAAAAATGAACATGATGGACCGCGCCCTTGGACGCACAAAACCAGGCGAATACACAGAACGCGTCTTTGCGCTTGATAACCGTTCGTTCTATAAACCGAAGTTCCAAACGTATTGTGACAAGTAACTTTAGAACATTGTTGAATTTATTCGCCCACAATTTGCCCACGAGATTTTAAAAATTGATCATATTGGTTTACGGCAGTTTCCTCTATAGATTTAGTTACATGTAAATAAATCTATAGAGGAATGCCCTAAACGTTCCGATACACACTTACAGATTTGTACCACTTTGTAATAGATGTACAGCATGAGTGTGTTTAAACACGTACAATGTGATGTATCTAAAATTTCCTTTTTTACAAACTTGAAGCAAAAAATTTAATGTACAAGAGTGCAGCATACATGAAGTATCTTCATGAGTAAATATAAAGTTATAATCTTCATAATACCTACCATGTTTTAAGATATTCTTAGATTGTTCTAATTTCATTTCTCCGAATACGGAAATAATATGAAGCTAATATTTTTTCGGAAACTTTGTAAGCCCGAGGAGCAATGTTACTTCTTTTAAAGACATGAAGTCACTCATATAAATATTCATTAAAGGTAATTTTATTATTCTTAACACTACCTCCGTTTGCTGGTTTTTCTTCAATTTTAGAAGAATTCAATTGAGCTTCTTTTTTAGTTTTAAACCGACCGTTTGAAGTTTATTTATATTTCCCCATTTCTTTATATCTAATTTGATATTCTCACTTCAATTAAGAACCAGATTTTTGTATATTTTGTAGATTATTCGAGCGAAGGTACTTACTGTGTAAATCCTTATATTTGGTTGTGTGAAGTTCACTATTTGGTATTTTTCCTCTATCTATTTCTATAACTGTACCTTGTATAAAATTATCGCCAGATTTAGCTTTAAGGTAATGGGATTCATCCTTTTTTTGAAGAATCCGGAAATATTTTTGGTGCTATGCAAATCCTTCTTTTATCATTCTGAATTATCGGGTGATTTAAATTTAGCATAAAAGGAGTTTTAACCGGCGTTAGAAGCCATCCGATTGCATTCGTTGTAGTGTTATGCGGTAACTTGTTTATTATTTCGGTAGTCAGGGACGAGGAATCTCGTTAATAAGTCGCACAGTGTAATCAGAATAATTTCGTTATGTATGAGATTGTTAGTTGAGATTATTAAATTGAGATAAAACATCTTGAAATTTTTTTCCTTATTTCATGTAAAATTATATTATTAATATTCTTAATAATATAATTTTACACTCGATTTTTTAGAGATAAATATAATCTTATTTATGGATAATTCTAATATTTAATTAGAAATAGGGGGATATGAATGGGAGAGATTAAGGTTACTCCAGGGGAATTAAGAAATAGAGCGAAAACTTTTAAATATGCTAGTTCTGAAGCAACCGATCGTCATAATAGAATTCTTTCAGAATTATTGAATCTTCAAATGAGATGGATAGGAGCTTCTAGTTTAGCTTTTTATAATGATTTACCTACTTTGAATAAAGCTTATGAAACTTATATTAATTATCTTAAACATATTGAAGAAGAGTTAAAACGTATTGCCCTTAAGTTTGAAACAGCGGATAATAATGGAGTTAATATGAAGAGTGGAAAAGGTATATTAAGTACTGATGGCGGCAGTACTAATAAAATTAATTTACAATCAATGACTGATGTGTTAAGTACTAAGTCTAAAGAAGCCTATTTATATAATGAAAAAAGTGGTCCGTTATATGCTAAAGCTATAGGTGGTGAATTGAAAGCTGGAGCAATCATTGGAGCAAGCGCCTCATATAATACTGTTAAAGTAGGAATTGAAGGTTCAGTAGATATTAATGGAAGAGATTTAAAAGGAGAAGCTAGTTTAAGCATGGCAAATGCAGAAGCTTCTGCTAAAATAGATAAAAATGGATTTGAATTTGGAGCGGAGGCTTCTTTGGCAAAATATGAAGCAGGTGTAGATATACCTATACCATTTACAGACCATGATTTGCACATTGGTGGTTCAGCTTCACTTGGCCAAGCGGGTGGGTCTGTTAAGATAAGTTCAAGTGGATTTAAAGTAAATCTTCCTTGGGGACCTGGAGCGAGTCTTGTCGGTACAGGTGTTGAAGTAGAGATAAAGTAAAGGAGTATCTTTTATGACTTTAGAAAGTTTGAAAAAAATTTTAACAATTCTTTTTGTTATTTGTTTTTTTGGTACTATTATCCTGACATTATTTGATGCTACATATAATATTAAAGAAAAAATGATTTTTTCTTTAATATATTTAATTACAGTGCCTATTTGCTTTTTAATTTTATATAAAATAGGTAAATTTTTCATTAAATAAAGAGGTGAATTATAATGGAGAAAATAGAGAAAATAGAGAAAGACACGTTACTTCCGATTGGTTCAGTGGTGAAATTTAAAACTTGGGAACAACCTTTGATGATATACGGTAGAAAACAAGAAGATTCAAAAACCAAGAAAACTTGGGATTATGTAGCTTGTTATTATCCTATCGGAAATATTTCAACTGAATATAATATGTTTTTTAATCATGAACATATATCAGAGGTTATTTTTACTGGTTACGTAAATGAAGAAGAAGTAAAGTTACGTGAAGAGTTAAAATGATAGCATTGATTTTATAACTATAATATTAATAATATATTTACTAGGATATATGATATTATGGTTGTTTTTTAAGTTTTAATAAGGGATAGATATTGTGAGTAGAAGGGGTAATGATGTTGAAAATTATTAAAAATGCAATGCTATTTTTTTTATGTTTGATAGTTCTTAGTGGTTGTTTTACAAGAGAAGGAACGGTTGTTGGTGGTAAAGTTCACGGTTCTTCAGATGGTATATCTGGAAAGTATAAAAAATTTACTGGTTCTGCAACTCAAGATATGAAAGTTAAAAAAGGGGAGAATTGGATATTTTCTTTTGATGATGAAACTACACAAGGAATTATAATCGCTTATGTTTTGGATTCAAATGATAATAAAATATTAGAATTTGATAGGGGAAACGGCGAAAAGAATATTAAAGTATCTCAAGATGATACATATAAAGTTAAAATTGTAACGGAAGAACATGGTGGAGAATTTCAAATATCATGGAAAAAACAAAAGTAGTTTTTGAGGAGGGAACAATTATTAGTTTGTTTATCCCGCTATTTTAGGACAATAAGAAACAAGGAAGATAGGTGGGAGCCTTACTGCCCGTAACAGGTCGATTGATGAGAGCTTATAATCAGTGGGGGATGAAGAAAACCCAGCTGATTAAATTTTGATTAAAATCCTGTTTTTTGCAGAATTTTTTTCTTTAGATATAGGAGAGGGCAGTTGAAAAAGTAAAATAAAATGTATTTTACTTTACTCGATTTTTTATCATGACGAAAACACTCGTATAACTTTTGGGCAGGTGGATGATTATGTACATTCCAAAATATTTTCAGGCCACAAATGTTGATGAAATTTGGGGTTTGTTCAAAATAACTCTGTTGGAACGATTGTCACAACAGAACAGAGGAAACCAATTGCCACTCATTTGCCTTTGGGGTTAAAGAAAAAGGATTATGATTACTATATTACTGGGCATATGGCCTATGGAAATCCTCAGTGGAGAACATTTGAAACCCGTGAAGATGTGCTTGTTATATTTCAGGGACCAAATGCTTACATTTCTTTTTCTTAGTATGAGCAGGAAGAAGTTCCTGCATGAAATTACCAAGCCGTTCATGTATATGGTAAACCCAGCATGTTAGAGAAAGCTGCATATAAATGAAGTCAGAACAGAAGTAAAACGGATTATATTAATATTATTAATCAATTACAAAATGAAGGAAATCCGAATTCAAAACAAATGGCAGAAATGATGGAAAAGCGATTAAATAATCACAAATATGCTCATTTCTATCCAACGCTCAGATGATAAAATTAAAGAACAGAGCTGCCATATTGGCACTTCTCTTCAGATTATCCAATATAAACTTAGGAGAGAGTAAGAATGAAGCAAGTATTTTGCATCGGTGAATTACTAATTGATTTTATTTGTTGTGATCATGCATCATTACGCGATGGAATACATTTTGAAAAGAAAGCGGGCGGAGCTCCAGCAAATGTTGCGGCAGCGATTGCAAAATTAGGCGGAAACGCTTCTTTTATGGGGCAAGTTGGCAAGGATCCTTTTGGTGATTTCTTAGAAAAAACATTGCAAGAAAACAATGTTGATACGTCTATGCTTGTCAAAGACAAGCAAACAACATTTGCTTTTGTTTCAATTGATAAGCACGGTGAACGTGATTTTACTTTTATGCGCGGTGCGGATGGAGAGTATCAGTTTCAGCAAATTGACCTTTCTAAGATGCAGCGAGGTGATATGATTCATTTCGGATCCGCAACAGCTTTATTACCAGGGGAGTTGAAGGAAACTTATTTTAAATTACTGCAATATACGAAAGAACAAAATCACTTCATTTCGTTTGATCCAAACTATCGCGATGCCCTCGTTACAGATCCAGAGCAATTTTGTAAGGATTGTTTATTTTTTATAAGCCAAGCTCATTTTGTAAAAGTAAGTGAGGAAGAAGCGATCATGTTATCGAAAGAAACGAATAGGAAGAAAGCTGCACAATTTTTGCTTAGAGCAGGAGCAAAGTGTGTTGCGATTACGCTTGGAAAAGAAGGAACACTTTTTGCAACAAGGGAAGGCGAAGCAATCATCCCTTCTATTCCTGTAAAACAAGTGGATTCAACGGGTGCAGGTGATGCATTTGTAGGTGCTATGTTGTATCAATTTGCAAAAGAAGAAAATATACTTGATGTGAGCTTTGATGCGCTTTGCACATTTGCTACATTTGCGAACAAAGTAGGAGCCATTACGTGTACAAATTATGGAGCGATTCCATCGTTACCAACATTAGAAGATATCGTTACGTTTGGATAAATGTATAGAAAGAGAGGAACGTTTCCTCTCATAAAGAGGCGTTCTTCTTTTTTATCTCATTATTTTGAAATAGGGTTGTTCCGAAATTTTCCTTTCGATATGATGAATGTAAGTAAGGGGGATTGTTTATTATTTTGCGAACGAAAAAGAGAAGCTATTATGTTTAGAAAAGGAAGGGGTCATGATGTTTCAACATTCTCGTTTTATTCATGTAAGGCGTACGATGAAAGAAGATATTGAGTTTATTTACAATATGGAACGTGAAAATGAAAATGTACAATTTATTGTTCCGTGGTCTAAGGAGCAGCATGAGGCTTCTTTAGCGGATGAGGATATATTACATTTCATTATTGAGGATAAAGAGAGCCATAGATGTGTGGGATATATGATATTGGCAGGTTTACAAAGTCCAAATGATAGCGTGGAGTTAGTACGAATTGTAATTGGACCAAAAGGGAAAGGGTATGGAAAAGAGGCATTTCGGTTAATCAAGAATTGGGTCTTTCATCACCAAAAAGCAAATCGGTTATGGTTAGATGTGAAGGTGCATAATACACGTGCCATCCATTTATATAAAACACAAGGTTTCACAATTGAAGGGACATTAAGAGAATGTTTAAAAGGTACAGAGGGCTACGAGTCGCTTCACATTATGTCTTTGTTGCGGCATGAATATTTAGAAGCACACTTTGATTCAACTCCTCAATGTAAAAGTAGATTGCTAGAATAGCATTTGATAACAACATCATCTAACTTCTTTCAATCGACAAAAACTAGGGGAGAAATTTTGTTTTATTATTTCAATGTCTCCTATGATCATTGGTAAAGCATCTTTTTCCTCTTATGTAAAATACAATTTTGGTAATGGAAGTGTTTGGATGAGAACGGTCAATTCTTTTTAGAGAAGGAATTGACTTACTTTTAGTTTGTAACTATAATGATTACAAAATATTTAGTGTGAAGAAAATGGAATGCGAAATATATTTTTTATTATAGTTGTAATCATATTGGTTACAACTATAAGGGATATAAAATGTTCATAAAAAGTCAAAGCTAATAGTAGGAAGAGTTGTTCATCATTCAAAATAGAGGAAGGGAGACAATCACTTTGAAGCGATTGAAGTTGTATGTGATTTGTTGTATTGCTCTTGTTGCGTTAGTTGTATGCAGCATGGCTGAGAAGCCAACGGCGAAAGTAGAAGAAGTGAAAGATACGGTAGTAACAAAACTGAATACAAAAGAAAAAATGGCACAGATTGGTGGACAAACGATATATTTTAAGCAAATTGGTGAGGGCAAACCACCGCTTCTTATGCTTCATGGATTTGGCGGTTCTTCCGATGGGTTTCGTGATATTTATCCGGAACTCGCGAAAGATCATACGATTATTGCGGTTGATGTTTTAGGATTTGGCCGTTCTTCCAAGCCGATGGATTTTCAATATACATTTCCAAATCAAGCAAATTTATATTATAAGTTAATGAAAAAGTTAGGGTATAATCAGTTTGCGGTACTCGGTCATTCTATGGGCGGAGAGTTATCTCTTAATTTAACATATTTATACCCAGATGCAGTGACACATCTTATTTTAGCTGATGCGACAGGAATTGAATCTTTTCAGCAAAAAGGAAGCGACACTAAGCCGAACTTTTCATCTCATAGCGAGTCTATCTCCATTACGGACTATGATAAAAACGCAGTGAAAAATAGACGAGATGATAAAGAACATTATAAGGAACTAACGAAAATGAGAGAGCGCCGCATAGTGATGGATGCAGATAAAATGAAAGTGCCAACTTTAATTATATGGGGGCGACATGATAAGAGTGTTCCGTGGAAAAATGGTGAGTTGTATCATAAGTTGTTTAAAAATAGCACATTCCATATTATCGAAAAAGGATATCATGCACCATTTCGCCAAGAACCAGAGGAATTTATGAAATATGTACAAGACTTCTTTGCAGCTACATCTCATAATGAATAAAAGTATGTTTTGAAAGAGGCTATTCTAAAAGGTGGCAAAATGACCTTTTAGAATAGCCTCTTTTTTATTTTCAGAAAAAATTTTCTCAATATTTTTTGTATTTAATTTTCGAAATATATTGAAATCTAGGAATTATAACAATATTATTAGTATATCGACAAAAAAATTGATTATTCGCAATACATAGGGGGAAATGCTTTGAAAAGAAAGAAACGTTTTAAAGGGTATTCAATGCTAGTCGTAGCGGGGATGTTAAGTAGTATATGTACTTTTGGGAATGATGCTGCTTATGCTGAGTCAAAACCGGTATCATCTATACCGATGGATGAAAGTTTAATACCGGAAGAACGGTTAGCAGAGGCACTGAAAGAACGGGGAGTAATCGATAAGAGCGCATCTCAAGCTGAGGTGTCAAAGGCTGTTGAGAAATATGTAGAAAAGAAAAAGGGACATCATCCTGAGAAAGATATGATTCCCGAGGATACAATTACACAGGAAGCCTCTGAATTTATGAAACAAGTAAAAGATGCAAAGATGAAAGAGAAAGAACAGGCAAATAAACCAAATAAAGCGGCAACAGGACTACCATTAGATGGAGGCAAGCAAGGAATGAATGCGGGGCATTTAAAAGGGAAGGTTCCGATTTCCCCTGCTAAACAAGCGAAATATAATGGCCCTGTTCGTAAAGATAAAGTGCTAGTTTTACTTGTAGAATTTCGTGACTTTAAACATAACAATATTGAGAAAAAGCCAGGATATATGTATTCGAATGATTTTAATCGTGAGCATTATGAAAAGATGTTATTTGGAGATGAACCATTTACACTATTTGATGGTTCGAAAGTGCCAACATTTAAGCAGTATTATGAGGAACAATCAGGCGGCAGTTATACAGTTGATGGTACTGTTACGGAATGGTTAACAGTACCAGGAAAGGCCTCTGACTATGGTGCAGATGATGGGGAAGGTGGACGAGATAATAAAGGGCCTTTAGGGCCTCGTGATTTTGTGAAGGAAGCGTTAAAAGCAGCAGTTGCACAAGGAGTTAACTTAGCTGATTTTGATCAATATGACCAATACGATTACAATGGCAATGGTAATAGAAATGAACCAGATGGTATTATTGATCATTTAATGGTGATACATGCCGGAGCAGGACAAGAAGCTGGTGGTGGTAAGCTGAAAGATGATGCGATTTGGTCTCATCGTTTTAAGCTGGGGTCTCAACCATATCCAATTGAGGGAACGAAGTCTTCTGTTTCAAATTGGGATGGAAAAATAGCAGCATACGACTATACAATCGAACCAGAAGATGGAGCTGTTGGTGTATTTGCGCACGAGTTCGGCCATGATTTAGGATTACCTGATGAATATGATACAAAATATTCAGGGGAAGGAGAGCCAATTCACGCTTGGTCAATTATGAGCGGTGGCAGTTGGACTGGAACAATTGCTGGAACGGAACCAACAAGTTTTTCACCACAAAATAAGGAATTTTTCCAAAAGAATATGGGCGGAAATTGGGCGAATATCGTTGAAGTTGAGTATAATCAGCTTCGCAGCGGCATCGGTATTGCGACATATTTAGATCAAAGTGTTACAAAGTCGAAACGACCAGGAATTGTTCGAGTGAACTTACCTGATAAAGAGATAAAAAATATTGAACCGAGTTTTGGGAAGAAATTTTATTACAGTACAAAAGAAAATGACATGCATACAACGCTTGAGACACCGTCTTTTGATTTAACAAAGGTTGAGAATGTAACGTTTACTTATAAGGCATTCTATGAAATAGAGGCGAATTATGATTTTCTTGAAGTAAATGTAGTTACAGAAGACGGCGCGAAGACGCGCATAGATCGAATCGGTGAGAAAGAAGTTCAAAAAGGTGTAGATACAACAGAAGGGAACTGGATTGATAAGTCATACGATTTAAGTCAATTTAAAGGACAAAAAGTAAAACTACAGTTTGAATACATAACGGATCCAGCTACATCGTATAAAGGGTTTGCTTTAGATAATGCTACGTTAACTGTAGATGGTAAGGTTGTATTTACTGACGATGCAGAAGGTGAACCATTGATGACACTAAACGGTTTTACAGTATCGGATGGATTGGAATACAAGAAGCATCATTATTATTTAGAATGGAGAAATTATGCCGGTTCTGATAAGGCATTGAAACATATAAATGGTCCAGTATTTCATACAGGAATGCTCGTATGGTATGCGGATCAAAGTTTTACAGACAACTGGGTTGGTATTCATCCGGGCGAAGGCTTTTTAGGAGTAGTCGACTCTCATCCAGAGGCAGTCGTCGGTATGTTAGAGGGACAGCCGACTGTGAAAAAGAGTACACCTTATCAAATTGCGGATGCCGCCTTTTCATTTGATCAAACACCTGCTTGGAAGGTGAATTCATTAAAAAACGGTACTTTTGATTATAAAGGGTTACGAGGAGTCCCGACATTTGATGATTCTAAGCGATATATAAACGATATCATTCCAGATGCAGGGCGTAAATTACCAAAGCTAGGGTTGAAGTTTGAAGTAGTAGGACAAGCTACAGATAACTCGGCAGGTGCCGTTTGGATTCATCGATAAGCTTCATTTACATGATATAGTCATAAAAATCTCCTTCCTTTCATACAGTGAAATTAACAAGGCTTGTCTAAAAGAAAGGAAGGAAGAAAAGTGGAAACTTTACCATGGTGGATCTATCTTGTTATTATTGGGATTGTTGTAAGTGGCTACATGGTTTTATATACTTCTAAAAAAGAGCAAGAAATAGATAATGAATTCATCGAAAAAGAAGGCGAAATATATATGAAACGTTTAGAGGAAGAACGGGAGCGCCGCAACCAAGACAATGATAAGGATTCTGTGTTACTATAAGCGTAAGTGGATAACGAATAGGTTATCCACTTTTTTCATGGTCCTACAAGATACAAGATATTCGACAAAATAAGACAAAAAAAGATGTGAATTTTTTATGAACTAGCTATACTATAAAAGTAGAGAGGAAGGTAGAGCTTAAATGGAATTTCATGAACAGAAAATTTTACCAGCAGTAAGGCAAATTAAAGACTTAGAAAAGCTTGTGCATAGTTCTTATGAGTATATTGTCATTTTAGATATTCATATTGGACAATTGAAAAGTGTTGTGAACCTAGCGAAGCAATATGAGAAAAAGGTGTTTTTACATGTTGATTTAATTCATGGATTGCAAAGCGATGGTCATGCGACAGAGTTTTTATGTCAAGAGTATAAGCCGTATGGACTTTTATCGACGAAGGCAAGCGTGATTATGAAGGCGAAGCAAAAAGGCGTTGTAGCAATTCAGCGCATCTTTTTAATCGATTCAAGCGCGATGGAAAAAAGCTGTCATTTGTTAGCGAAAACAAAACCGGATTATATTGAAGTGCTTCCAGGAGCTTTAACAGGTGTGATTGCGGAAGTAAACGAACGCACAGGAATACCGATTTTAGCCGGTGGTTTTATTCGTACAGTAGCTGATGTGGAAAGGGCTTTAGAGGCTGGTGCGACAGCAATTACAACGTCGAAAAAAGAGCTATGGAAACATTTCCAAAAAAAGTGACGAAAATGTGAAAGAAATTCGTTGACACCGCTTTCATTTGCGGTTAACATTATAGATAAGTTAATAAACGTGACGGAGAAAAAGAAGAGATCCACATTTTATTGTTTCTATATTGTTATATAGAGGCATGTAGGCTGTGGGTCTTTTCTTTTTGAAAAAACGAATGGCCATTCATTTTCTCTCCTTCACATTGTAAACGTTTAATTTGATTGTGGAGGGATTTTATGTCAGCATTTTTAGGAGAGTTAATAGGGACAGCGTTATTAATCGTTCTTGGTGGCGGTGTTTGTGCTGGGGTAAGTTTAAAGAAGTCGTTTGCTAAGGATTCTGGCTGGATTGTAATTACAATGGGTTGGGGCTTAGCGGTTGCAGTAGCAGCATATGCTGTTGGATCTATTAGTGGGGCGCATTTGAACCCTGCATTAACAATAGGACTAGCATTTAAGGGAACGTTCCCATGGAGTGATGTTCCAGAATATATCGTAGCACAAATGATTGGGGCAATAATCGGTGCTGTTATCGTATATTTACATTACTTACCGCATTGGAAAGAAACAGAAGATCCAGGAGCAAAGTTAGGTGTATTTGCAACAGGACCAGCAATTCCAAACACATTTGCAAACCTTCTGAGTGAAATGATTGGTACATTCGTTTTAGTATTTGGTATATTAGCAATTGGTGCAAATAAATTTGCGGATGGTTTAAACCCATTTATCGTAGGGTTCTTAATTGTAAGTATTGGTTTATCATTAGGTGGAACAACGGGATATGCGATTAACCCAGCACGTGACTTGGGACCTCGTATTGCACACTTCTTCCTTCCGATTGCAGGAAAGGGCGGATCAAATTGGAAGTATGCATGGATTCCGGTTGTAGGACCGATTTTAGGCGGATCACTTGCAGGTTTATTTCATCAAGTTGTATTTGACGGAAAACAAAATACAGCACTTATGTATGTGGTGATTGCAACGGTTATTATACTAGCAATCTCTTATATAGCAGGTAAAAAGAACGGAAACGATACAAATAGTAGAAAAGTAGCATAATAGGGAGGAAACAAGGATGGAAACATATATTCTTTCATTAGATCAAGGCACAACAAGTTCACGTGCCATTCTGTTTAATAAAAAAGGAGAAATCGTTCATTCTGCTCAAAAAGAATTTACGCAATATTTTCCAAAGCCAGGTTGGGTAGAGCATAATGCACAAGAAATTTGGGGATCCATTCTAGCGGTTATCGCAACTTGCTTAAGTGAAGCGGATGTGAAACCAGAACAAATCGCTGGTATTGGGATTACAAACCAACGTGAAACAGCAGTTGTTTGGGAGAAGGCAACTGGGAAACCAGTTTATAACGCAATTGTATGGCAATCTCGTCAAACAGCTGAAATTTGTGAAGAGTTAAAAGAAAAAGGCTATAGCGATATGGTTCGCGAAAAAACAGGTCTTTTAATTGATGCATATTTCTCAGGTACGAAAGTAAAATGGATTTTAGATAACGTTGAAGGTGCAAGAGAACAAGCAGAGCGCGGTGAATTATTATTCGGTACAATTGATACATGGCTTGTATGGAAATTGTCTGGTGGTAAAGCACATGTAACAGATTATTCAAATGCATCACGCACATTAATGTTCAATATTCATGACTTACAATGGGATGATGAATTATTAGAAATGTTAACGGTGCCAAAGAGCATGTTACCAGAAGTACGTCCGTCATCTGAAGTATACGGTCATACAGTTGATTATCACTTCTTCTCTCAAAGTGTACCGATTGCTGGTGTGGCAGGTGACCAACAAGCAGCGTTATTTGGGCAAGCGTGTTTCGGTGAAGGTATGGCGAAAAACACATACGGAACAGGTTGCTTCATGTTAATGAATACGGGTGAAACAGCAGTTAACTCTAATCATGGCCTATTAACAACAATTGCATGGGGTTTAGATGGTAAAGTAAATTATGCATTAGAAGGAAGTATTTTCGTAGCAGGTTCAGCAATTCAGTGGTTACGTGATGGCATGCGCATGGTTCATGATGCAAGTGAGAGTGAAGAGTATGCATCACGCGTTGAATCAACGGACGGTGTATATGTTGTACCAGCATTCGTAGGACTTGGAACACCATACTGGGATAGTGAAGTGCGCGGAGCTGTATTTGGTGTAACGCGCGGTACAACGAAAGAGCACTTCATTCGTGCAACGTTAGAATCATTAGCATATCAAACAAGAGATGTATTATGCGCAATGGAAGCAGATTCTGGCATTAAGCTGAAAACGTTACGCGTTGATGGCGGCGCAGTGAAAAATAACTTTTTAATGCAATTCCAAAGCGATGTGTTACAAGTTCCAGTAGAGCGTCCAATGATTAGTGAAACGACAGCGCTAGGGGCTGCATATTTAGCAGGGCTTGCAGTTGGATATTGGGAAAGTCAAGAAGAAATTAAAGCACAATGGGATATGGATCGAAGCTTTACACCAGAAATGGAGATGGAAAGAAGCGAAGAACTATATGCTGGATGGAAAAAAGCAATTGAAGCAACAAAAGCTTTTAAATAATCATAAACAGTGTTATAATGATGGTAAGTTAATAATTCGGTAGGAGATATGGAGAGACCATAACGCGCTATAGAGAGATTTCTATAGTGTTGTTTGTGGTCTCTTTTTTTCGTATCAAAGGGAGGAAATACCATGAAATTTTCAAGTAAACAACGTAAAGACGTATTAAAAGGTGTTCATAAACAAGAGTTAGATTTAATTGTAATTGGTGGCGGTATTACTGGTTCTGGTATCGCATTAGATGCTGTAACGCGCGGATTATCAACAGTTGTGTTCGAAATGCAAGACTTTGCAGCAGGAACATCAAGCCGCTCAACAAAACTTGTACATGGCGGTTTACGTTATTTAAAACAATTTGAAGTGAAGATGGTAGCAGAAGTAGGGAAAGAGCGTGCGATTGTATATGAGAACGGTCCCCATGTAACAACACCTGAGTGGATGTTACTTCCATTCCATAAGGGCGGTACATTTGGTGCATTTACAACATCAATCGGTCTTCGTGTATATGACTTCTTAGCAGGTGTAAAACGAAGCGAACGCAGAAAAATGTTTAGCCGTGAGGAAACAATGAAGAAAGAACCACTTGTAAAACAAGAAGGGTTAAAAGGCGGCGGTTACTACGTAGAGTATCGTACAGATGATGCTCGTTTAACAATCGAAGTTATGAAAGAAGCAATCGAGCACGGCGCAAAAGCTGTTAACTATGCAAAAGTAGACGGTTTCTTATATAAAGACGGAAAAGTATGTGGTGTACGTGTCATCGATTTATTAGATGGAAGCGTATATGAAGTTTACGGTAAGAAAATTGTAAACGCAGCAGGTCCTTGGGTAGATACACTTCGTGAAAAAGATAATTCGAAAAAAGGAAAAGTACTACAATTATCAAAAGGTGTTCACTTAGTTATCGACCAAAAACGTTTCCCACTTGGCCAAGCGATTTATTTCGATACACCAGATGGACGTATGGTCTTCGCGATTCCACGTGGTAACAAAACATACGTTGGTACAACTGATACATTCTATGATAAAGATGCAGCGGTACCAAAAATGACAACAGAAGATCGCGCATATATTATTAAAGCGATTAACTATATGTTCCCAACTGTGAAAATTACAGAAAAAGATATTGAATCAAGCTGGGCTGGTGTTCGTCCGTTAATTTATGAAGAAGGTAAGAGCGCATCTGAAATTTCTCGTAAAGATGAAATTTGGACTTCTGATTCAGGCCTAATTACAATTGCTGGTGGTAAGCTAACTGGATATCGTAAAATGGCAGAAATGGTTGTTGACTACGTTGCATCTTTAATGCAAAAAGAAGGTCACAGTGCATTACCAAAAACAAAAACGAAACATATGCCAATCTCTGGTGGACATGTAGGTGGTTCTGAAGGATTACCAGCGTTCGTTTCGAAAAAAGCAGGAGAAGGTACGAAATACGGCTTAACAACTGAGCAAGCAGAAGCATTTGCGAAATTCTACGGTTCTAACGTTGATGTTCTCTTTAACTTAGCAAAAGATTTAAAAGAGGAAGCAAAAGAATACAACATGCCATTAGACGTCCTTGTACCGCTTGTATACGCAATGGACTATGAAATGACAGCAAAACCTGTCGACTTCTTTGTACGCCGCAGAGGAGCTGTATTCTTCAACATTCAATGGGTATATGACTGGAAAGAGCCTGTTATTGCATACATGGCTGCAAAACTAGGCTGGACGAATGAAGAAACAGCAAAATATACAGCAGAATTAGAACAAGCATTAAAAGACGCTGCTGTGCCTGTAGACGAACAAAAATAAGCAGCATTCTAAATAGCAAATTGTGATAAAAAGCGCTTAGAGGGAGAAAATAACTCCTTTAGGCGCTTTTTTTCTTGTTTATGCTGTTTTATGGAATTTTACATGTAACTTTAGGAGATAATTTGCATAGTTTTTTAATGGTAAATTGCATATAAAAAAGAGAAGTCTATAAAATTATAGACTTCTCTTTCTGCTTGTTTATTCATTTTCTCCAATTACTAAAGAATCTCTTGCTACATCAACGACTTCTGTAGTGATTTTGTCTAAATGATTAATTTTCATTATTCTTTCAATTTGAGAGAATAATCGTTCAAGTAATCGAAAGTTCCCTCGACTCATCTTTATAATAGTATTCACTGCTTCATAATCTTCAAAATTCTCATAGTGTAGTTTGTTCCCTAACTTCTCCCACTTATATGTTAAGATATGTTTCATTTCTGTTGGAGTTAATTTTTTAAATTCATGAATAAAACCAACTCTCGAGTATAGCTGAGGATAACGTGATAATCTTTTTTCAATTCCTGGCATACCAATAAACACCATACCTACGTTGTACTGGTCATAGATATCTCTGAGAATTTCAAGTGTTGGAAACTTTAAACGATCGATTTCGTCAATGATGATGAGATCAATCGTACTAAATTCATCTGCTTTTTTAAATGAACTTGTCCAATTATTTTCATAGTTATCTCTTATTGCTAGATAACCATCTTTAGACATTTGAAGGTTGAAGCATGTATGCTTAATCATGTCATATAACCTTGAAGGTCGGACAGATGGAGCGGTATGAAAAACAGTATTACTTTTTAAAATCGTATCATCTTTTATATTTTTCCCTTGGTCACTATAAACAGAAAATTCGTTAATCTTAGAATGGATATAATCCCAATTAGCATATTGACGAGCTGAAATTGTTTTTCCCACACCGGGTAATCCATGACATATACCGATATATTTAAATTCAGCGCATGCATCACAAAATTCAGCGAATTTTTTATATTCTTTGGTTTCAATGAAGTGGCTCTGTTTATTCATTTTTATACCTCTTAAGTTTTGAAGTGATAGGCTTAACTTGTTTCACTTTTTCTGATGCATCTTTTTCAATCTTTAAATGCTCAACAACCGATTTTGTTGTGATAATAACGCTATTTTTTAATTTTCTGCGTTGTTTATTTCTTGCAGCTTGAAGTTCTTTCAAGCCAATTGAATACCCATCAACTGTAGAAGATATTGCAGTACATAGATAGGTACCTTTATAAAAAACACGAATCTCAGCAATATCTCTTGGATCGTATCGAATCATTACATCTTCACCCACAAATGCTGAAAGGTTTGTATGCATATATTTTAATCCAAGAAAATGGATACCGTCTGAATGGATTTTGCGTGGCTTAGCCGATGAAAGCAAAAGTAAATCTAAAGACTGTAAGCTTTCAGGCATATTAGGAAGAAATCCAGATTCATTCCACATTTCAATTGGACGTTTATTTGTTGTCCCATGAATTCTATAATGGTAAGTATTTAAAGTGAATTGCTGAAATTGCTCTATTAATTCATCTAGTGTCATTAATTTTTTTGATGTAGGATTCTTTATATATCCTGGTAAATCTTGAAGAAACATCATATTAACAGTTCGAAAGAATCGTTCTATTTTTCCACGTCCTCTAGGAACTCCTACCCGTGAAAATGACAGTACCATTTTTAAATCCGCTGAGATTTGTTCCATATGTTGAGATGTATAATCACTTCCGTGATCTGTATAAAATGTTTCAGGTATACCACAAATCGGCCAATTTTTATCTCCTTTTCTCCAAATTGCCTGACGTAGTGTTAAAGCGGTTCGAATAGTATCTGGTGCACCAAAATCGATGTAAAATCCCGCGATTGCTCTACTATAATCATCTAGTATTACAGTTAACCATGGTCTTTCTGGTTGACCTTTTGCGTTCAAAATTTCTATATCTAACATAGTGTGGTCTGCTTGCCAGAATTCATTAGGATATTTAGCTTCACGCAAATAAACTAAATCATATTTATTCTCATAATGTTTTCTTCCGTAATGAGCTAATTCAATTAAATTCTTAGGGATGTTCCTTATGAAACTCCAGACTTGATAATAACTAGGTTCAGCAAGTGCATTTTCTTCACACCACTTTTTTATTCTTCGATGAATAGAAGAAATAGAAATGTTTTTATTTTCAAGATAAATTTTTTGAATCTGCTGTTGAACTAAATCAGGCATTTTAAATTTCCCACAATCACAACGTTCTTTTCTGACAAGACCTAATAAACCATTTTCTTTGAATTTGCAAATCCAATATTGAATGATGCGAATTGATAATTTTGTCTCTTCACTGATTTGTTGAACAGTTTTTTCATTTTCTAAATAAGGAAAAATAATTTTATATTTTTTGTATGCATCTTCCAATTGTTGTTCTGTACATTGTGTCAATGAATGATAATACTCTTTGTCCATTTATTTATCCCCTTTCCATAAAATGTAACACAATTATTTCACATACCTTCTTATGTGTCTATTATGGGTGTACCCTAATTTTACATAGGTGATATATTGAGAAACGGATGTTTTAAGTGTAAAATTAGGGTGTAAAATAAATAGAGAGAAACTGGAGGATTTTTGAGAGTGAAAATTGCTTATGCTAGAGTCAGTTCTATGGATCAAAATTTAGAGCGACAAATTGTGGAATTTAAAAATCACGGTGCGGAAAAAATATTTGTAGAGAAAAAATCCGGAGCGGATTTTATGAATCGTGTAGAATTTAAAAGAGCTTTAGATTTTGTACGAGAAGGTGATTTTTTAATGGTAGAAGCGATTGATCGATTAGGACGTGATTATAATGAAATCATTCGTACAATAAATTATCTGAAGCAAGAAAAAATCGGTTTACTTGTTACAAGTATGCCTATATTAAGTGAGCCCCTAGGCGATCCGCTATTAGATCGTTTTGTCAAAGATTTAATTCTGCAACTCTTGGCTATGATTGCGGAAAAAGAACGAACAGAAAGTAAACGACGTCAGGCACAAGGAATAAAAATTGCGAAAGAAAAAGGGGTTTATCAAGGGCGACCAACCCTTTATGGACCAGATGCGCGAGATCCTCAAAAACAAGCTGTCTATTATCAAATTGTACAAATGTTAAATTCAGGATTACCTATAAAGAAGATTGCTGAAAAAAATGGTGTGACCAGACCAACGGTTTATCGTATCCAAAAAGAACTCGAGGAAGATATTAATTGACAATAAAGTTTAATCAAAACTAAAAATGTTGATTTTTCAATAAAAAATCCCTGCACTTTGAAAAATATTTGAGCAAAATGCAGGGGTTATCTTTTATATGGATGTTCCGATTTTAAAGATTGTTTTGAAGTGTTATCGTTCATTTAAAGAGTGTTAAAATGATAACTCTGTATTGTAAACACTATTTATTCATAATTAATTTTCATCTTCCATTTTTCGAAATAGTAACCATTCGACTAGTATATAGAGCGCAATAGGCAAAATAATGCTAAGAATGACAAAAGTTTGATTTTTACCACCCTGTACAAATTCCTTTGTTTGTGGAATCCTTAATAATAAACCGAATATTCCTAAAGTGACAACGAAAGTAAGGCCCCCAAAGAATTCACGTTTCTTCTTAGATATAACATAAACGATAGACACGATTAAAATAACAAGAATAGCAATCCAATCAAATGGGGTACTAATTTTTAAAATTCCTTGTTTTGGTGTATAAAGTCGAATGAGGATAAATACCCCAAACGGAATCATTGCTATTATCCATACTACGAAAAATTTAATTAACCTTGGTAATTGCGTTTTCATATAAATACTCAGGTGTAACAATTTAAAAACACCATAAACGAATGCAACGGAGAATATTCCATTCAATAATATAACAAATCCATTTATTTGTAATGATGGGGCTGTAAAACTACCTACAATATCGTAAAACATACTAATTAAAAAAATTAAACCACTAATTTTAAAAATCGATTTCCATGAAGGTTTATCAAATTGCTTTGTCAGTTGATCGACAACCTCTTTGGGATTTTTACCTAAATACTCTTCTGCCGATTCACCATGCTTTTGTGCTTCTAAAATATCTTGTAATATCACCATTAAATGTTGTTCTGTTTCTAATTCTTCATAGAAAAACCCAAATGTACGCATATACAGTAAAATATCTTCATAATATATTTTATTTTCTGGGGATAGCTGTTCTCTAAGCTTGCTATTTTGCTCCACTAATTGTTTAGCGGTATTATTTTTCATCCGATTCACTCTCCATTTTTTTCAAAATCCGATTCACTTTTACAATCAATGAACCCCATTGTTCTTCAAAACTCTCTAGTTGTTCTTCTCCTTTATGTGTAATAAAGAAGTATTTCCTATTCGGTCCATCAGGTGAAGCGAGCTCCTTACTTTTAATTAATCCTTGTTTTTCTAATTTTTGCAGTAGAGGATAAATCGTTCCACCTACTATTGTTGTAAATCCATAATCACGCATCATTTGTACAAGTTCATAACCGTATACTTGTTGTTGTTTAATAATAGATAGCACGCAACCTTCAAGTACCCCTTTTAGTAGTTGTGTTTCCTTCATTTACTCACCTCACTAATTTGTAATACATATTAGCTAGAAATACGGCACCGTGCAATAACTAGTTTGTAAAACATACTAGTTAGAAATACTGTATCATATAATAACTAGTTTGTAAAACATACTAGTTATATGCAAACTTTTTTGGATTAAAGTACAGTTTAGTCAATATCATGCTATAAATGTTATTTTTGGATAAATATTTAGAGTTTTTTGTCCAAGTAAGACTTTTTAACAACTGTATCTTATTTTTTCGTTCGGTGAAGTATTTTTCATCCAAAATAAAGCTGTTTTATGTGCAATTTATCATTTGGAAACTACGCAAATTATCTCCTAAAGTCACAGACACAATTTGGACACATTTTGAGCGTTTCCTGTACGTTAAGAGACATCTGTCCAGAAACCCTTATATTTATGAACAGAGGAGAAAACTCAATAATATCAACGTTTTCTAACTATAATCATGTTCATAAAGTGTGTAAATAAATCAATGTTCAATTAAACTTAGGTTTTTATCTTTCTGAACATATATTCATCTTTAAAAAATACTGTAATGATAAGGGTTTGTAGTCCTTATCGTACAATTTTCCCAAAATGATATAGTGACCCCATGAATAAAGTAATAAAATAAAAAAGCACATGGAATAGGGATCATGTGCAAGAAAATAATAATTTAGGTACAATAACATAAACGTCCCCAAAATAAGGCGATTTTCTTTTTTTATCAAAAAAATACTGATTTAAATATTAAAAAACACTCCTAGCGAGTGTTTTTTAATATTTAGGACCCATATAATCATAACTTTGATCTAATGCCTTAATTAAGTCAATCGCACTCTTTAATTCATGCTTATCAGCCTGAAGTTCTTCCATCTTTGTACCAATATTTTTCTTGAAAGTTTCTAAATCACTGATTGCTTTTTTTCCCACTCCAAGTTGCGACCAACTTGATAGAAGTAAATCATGTACAGTGCTTATGACTCTTTTATTATCGTTTAAATCTTGAATCATATAGTCAAATTGTTGTAACGCTTGCTTTAATGCTTC